>JBBSOK010000087.1:0-12215 GCA_038259825.1 Flavobacteriales bacterium | reverse complement strand
TTTCATAAATACTTCTATTTAAAGGTTTTGTGTCAATATTACTTTCTATATCTAACTTTTCCGGAAGAAAGTAGGCGTTTTCAACATATTCTTTTTCAATTGTTGAGTAGCTCTTTGTGTTTTTATCATAAACACGTTCTTCTGAAATAACTTTATACGGAATCTTAATTATTGGTCCGGAAATCAAAACTTCATTACCCCATTTTTCATTAGTTTCTTTGATTACTTCCTTCTGCCTATAGCTGCGTTCGGAGATTAATTGTTTTACAAATTCCAGCGGAATTAGTAAAACCAATAGTAAAAAGCCAACCACCAACATGCGGGCAGTTATTGAGTTGCGCATCCAATTTCCAAATTTATTACGTTGTTTTTCCATGATTATTTGATTTTAAGTGAGATAATTCATTTTCATTTATAATTAGTTAATTTTAAAGTACTTTGAAAAACAAAGTAGATGTGTAAAAAAATAGATTGATCAGTTTTTACTCGATTTAGTAGTAGGGGAAATGATAAGTTTTTCCAATGCTTCAATATGTTTTATAAATTCCATTTTTCCAAGTTTAGTTACGCTGTATCGTGTGTTCGGTTTTCTGTCTATAAACGATTTTTCAACATTTATATATTCAGCATTTTCTAAGGCTTTTATATGGCTTGCCAAATTGCCATCCGTAACATCCAACAATTCTCTTAATCTGGTAAAATCGGCATCATCATTCACACTCAATACACTCATAATCCCTAAGCGGATACGGTGATCAAAAAGTTTGTTTATGTTGTCTATTATTCCCAATTTTCCTTTTTGAATTAGAAGAATTTACAATTAATGTTTTTTTGCTATTTCATTCTTATACATAATACTACCGTAAATTATGTGCATTACCCCAAAGCCAAATACCCAAAAATAGAAACCGAAGCCTGGAAAAGCTGCACATGTAAGGCCTAAAATTATTTCAACAAATCCTAGATATTTTACATTGCCTATAGTGTATTTACTTGCGTTTACAAGTGCTAAACCGTAAAAAATTAACATTAAGGCAGCACTTAAGCCGTAATGCTCGCTTTGTAATTTTATAAGAATATAAATTCCACCAGTAACCAATGGAATCAAGAAGTTGAATAAAAGCCTTTTAGTTGTTGGATCCCAAATCTTTTCATTGTTAGCCTTTGCCTTGCGGCTAGTTAATAAATAAGCAGTACAAACGCTTAATAAAGCAACAGCAGCTAGCAATAGTATTAGTAGATTAAAGTTCCAGCTGTGGAGATATAAAATTTCATCTTCTTTTGGAAATAATAAAAAATATGCAATTAAAGCACCGACTATTGCGTAAATTCCAGCGAATATACCGGAAAGGCCACTTAATGAGATAAATTTTGATGATCGGTTCATCAAAATTTTAATTTCACTTATATCATTTAAATATTTCTCGTTCTGCATAATAAAGTACTTTGAAGTACAAAGTAATAACATTTTAATTTAATAGAGTTGTTTTTTCATATTTTTCTGAATTGAATTATCAAATAAATTTATAAACAGCTATAAATACCCGAAAGGGGTAAAAACCCCTTTTAAGAAAAGGGTATATACCCCTTGTCCAAATTTCTTAATTAAATGAAATTTGTGTGTGGCTTTTAATTGGGGAGTTAAAATGCTTGCATAGTTTAAGAAACCAGCTATCTATAGCTGGTTTTTTGATTTCTATAATTTATACTACAATCACTAATATTAAAGATAAAGTATTTCAAAAATTTTTTTTCGAAATTTGAAGGTATGAATCCAGCCAATCAATATTTTTTGAAACAACAGGAGCCTTTTAAAAGTATTCTTTTAGAAGTAAAGGTATTGATCGAATATAAATTGCCCAATCCAGATTTACAATTCAAATGGAAATTACCAATTTACTATAGCGACAGTTGCCCAATTTGCTATATAAATGTTACAAGAGGCTATGTAGATTTATGTTTTTGGATAAGGGACAATTTTAATGTCCACTTAGATAAATTAATTTCAGAAAATAGAAAGTTTGTAAAATCCTTACGGTATTTCAGACCTGAAGATATTAATGGCGATGTAATTATAGATTGTATAAATGAGGCTTATAGAACACGCGGCAGAAAATTTACCGTTGAAAATCTTAATGACATTTAAAATCCGTTTACAACTTTTCTAATTGCAACCAAATCCGTCAACAATTTTTCAAGCTTGCTTAAATCTAACATATTTGCGCCATCACTTTTTGCATTTGAAGGGTCAAAGTGTGTTTCGATAAATAGTCCGTCTGCTCCTGTTGCAATTCCAGCTCGTGCAATTGTACTAATCATTTCGGGTTTGCCACCAGTTACACCAGCGCTTTGGTTGGGTTGTTGAAGGCTATGTGTAACGTCCAAAACTACAGGTGCGTATTGCTGCATCGTTGGAATCCCACGGAAATCTACAATCATATCTTGGTAGCCAAACATTGTACCCCTATCGGTAATTACAACTTGTTGGTTGTTGCAATCGGTTACTTTGGTAACGGCATGTTTCATACTTTCCGGACTCATAAACTGTCCTTTTTTAAGATTGACAACCTTGCCGGTTTCTGCAGCGGCAACAACCAAATCTGTTTGACGCACTAAAAATGCGGGAATTTGAAGGACATCTACATATTCTGCAGCCATAGCCGCATCACTACTTTCGTGAATATCAGTTACGGTTGGTACATCAAAAGTTTCTGAAACTTTCCGAAGAATCTTTAATGCTTTTTCATCTCCAATACCGCTGAAACTATCTATTCTACTTCTGTTTGCTTTTTTGAAACTTCCTTTAAAAATATATGGAATTTGTAGCGTATCGGTAATCTTTACAATTTTTTCAGCAATACGTAACGCCATTTCTTCACCTTCAATAGCACACGGACCTGCCAATAAAAAGAAGTTGTTTGAATTGGTGTGCTTTATTTTTGGGATAAGTTCAAGTTTCATAGTTGCAAATTTGAGTGCAAAGATACTTGAAACATTAATAGATATTTAAATATTCATGTTTTCTAACTACTGCAAAATCATTTTTTCAATATTTTCTTAGTAGTAATTGTGTTGTTAGAATCTGTAATTTTTAGTAGATAAACTCCATTGGCGAGTTGAGAAATATCAATTGGGTTTACATTTTCAACCTCTATAATTTTTTGTCCTAATAAGGTGGAAATTTCAACCTTATTTATTGAAGTTGTTGAAGCAATATTTAAAAATCCATCAGTCGGATTTGGATAGATTTCAAATTCATTCAGTGACTGCTCTTCAATTCCCAAAATTCTGTTGGGATACCAAGCGATTTTATTGTCACCTAAAGAAGCTGAAATTATGTCTAAATATCCGTCATTATTTATATCGCAAGCATCAGCCGTTCTTAACAATTCAAAGTCATGGCTAATAATCTGAATATCCCCAAAGACTCCTTGTCCATCATTGGCTTTCCAGCCTAATAAATCTTGGAAGTTCCAAACTAACATATCTAAATCACCGTCATTATCTAAATCGTGAATGCGGTAATTATAATCTTCAGTCATCATTACATTTCGTTCTCCAAAAGTTCCAACATTATCTATATTCTCAATCCATTCGGTGTAATAATTAAAATTTTCGTCGGCAGAGTTTATTACAATATCTTTTTTGCCATCGCCATTCATGTCTTCATAGCTAAAATCATAAATATTTGTACCGCCTGATTGCATATAATCGAATTGAAAGATTGTTTGTTTATCTTCAAAGATTGTGTTACCTGAATTTTTATACCAAAAAAGTTCGCCTTGCGCCAAAACATATTGTGTAGCCAGAATATCTAATTTACCATCATTATCAATATCTTCAAGACTTATTTTGTTGTACTCATTATTAATTTCAAATATTTCAGTTGGTGATCCAAAATCCCCTTCTCCATTTAAATTTTCTGCAAAATAGATCCATCCTCTAAATGTATCGGATGCGCTAAAAACCAAATCTTTATCCCCGTCGTTATCAATATCTTCAAAAACTACGGAATTAAAAAATTTACCATTCATTTGTATTATTATTTCTTTTGAAGCAAATGTACCTGCGCCGTTACTGTTTTCTTGCCATACTATGTGGCTTGGATTATTAGTTATATATAAAAAATCTTTGTCTCCATCATTGTCTAAATCTGTAAATTCAAGGTTATAAGTTAAGCCAGGCACATTGCTAATAATAGATAGCTCGCCAAAATTTCCAGTACCATCCAAATTTCTATAATATCTTAGCGAATAATTATCAGTTCCATTTGTTACAATGTCAATTAAACCATCAGCATCCACATCGGCTGGAAATGATAAAAAAGCACCGGGCGTAGTTGTAGAAATAACTTGTTGCGGTCCAAACTGCGCAAAAGTAGAAAGTGTAAAACCTATGAATAGTGTAAAGAGTATCTTTGTTTTCATAAAAATGTATTTGTCTTAAAGGTAGCAATTTTTAGTTTCTGAATTAATTAAATGATACTTTAAAATAATTTCCCAACTTTTATATCTAATTAACTAATAAACACTACTTTTGCACCCGCAAACGGGATAAGCTAAAACAAAGCATGATAAATTGCTGATGCACAACAATTTCCGCAGCCAAAAAACGCAGTTTTATGAAAATTAAAAACATTGCTATTATAGCGCACGTTGACCACGGTAAAACAACTTTGGTAGATAAAATAATGCACCATTGTAGCCTTTTTCGTGAAAACGAAAGTACAGGTGAACTTATCTTGGATAACAACGATCTTGAGCGTGAACGTGGTATTACCATTACGTCCAAAAACGTTTCAGTTATTTATAAGGACACAAAAATAAATATTATCGATACACCTGGCCACGCCGATTTTGGTGGTGAAGTTGAGCGTGTATTGAATATGGCAGATGGCGTTTTATTGTTGGTAGATGCCTTTGAAGGGCCAATGCCACAAACACGTTTTGTACTTCAAAAAGCAATAGATTTAGGTTTGAAACCTTGCGTAGTTGTTAATAAAGTAGATAAAGAAAACTGTACTCCAGAAGAAGTTCATGAAGCAGTATTCGATTTAATGTTTGAGCTTGGTGCTGAAGAATGGCAGCTTGATTTTCCAACAGTTTATGGTTCTGCAAAGAATAACTGGATGAGCGATGATTGGAAAAAACCAACAGACAATATCGAACCTTTATTAGATATGGTTTTGGAGCACATACCAACTTTTGAAATAAAAGAAGGTAGCCTGCAAATGCTTATTACTTCATTGGATTTCTCTTCATTTACCGGTCGTATTGCTATTGGTAGATTGCAAAGAGGTATTTTGAAAGACAATATGCAAGTTGCATTGGTTAAACGTGACGGATCAATAGTAAAATCAAAAATTAAGGAATTACACGTTTTTGAAGGTCTAGGCCGTAAAAAAGTAGAAAGTGTGCAAGCTGGAGATATTTGTGCGTTAGTTGGTCTTGAAGGTTTTGATATTGGTGATACAGTTGCCGATCTTGAAAACCCTGAAGCGCTTAAGACTATTGCTATAGATGAGCCTACAATGAGTATGATGTTTACAATTAACGATAGTCCTTTCTTCGGAAAAGACGGAAAATTTGTAACATCACGACACTTAAAGGAAAGACTAGAACGCGAGCTTGAAAAAAATCTTGCTTTGCGAATGGAACCAACAGACAGTGCGGATAAATTTATGGTTTTTGGCCGTGGTGTATTGCACTTGTCAGTTTTAATTGAAACAATGCGACGTGAAGGTTACGAGTTACAAATTGGTCAGCCACAAGTTATTATCAAGGAAATTGATGGCGTAAAATGTGAGCCGGTTGAAGAAATGACGATAGATTTACCTGAAGAAGTAAGTGGAACTGCAATTAATATGGTTACTATCCGTAAAGGTGAAATGCTGAGTATGGAAGGTAAAGGTGATCGTATGATCTGTAAGTTTATCATTCCATCTCGTGGGATAATAGGAATGCGTAACCAATTGCTTACTGCAACAGCTGGTGAAGCGATTATGACGCACCGTTATTTAGAATATCAACCTTTAAGAGGTGGTATTCCAGAAAGACAGAATGGAAGTTTAGTATCTATGGAAAATGGTAGCGCTATACCTTATTCTATTGATAAACTACAAGATAGAGGTCGTTTCTTTGTTCATCCAAACGAGGATATATACGAAGGTCAAGTAATTGGCGAAAACAGTCGTCAAGATGATATGGCTGTTAATATTACAAAGACTAAAAAACTGAGCAACGTACGTTCTTCAGGAGCAGACGATAAAGCTAGAATTATTCCAGCTGTTAAGTTCTCTTTAGAAGAAGCTTTAGAATACATTCAAAAAGATGAATACGTTGAGGTAACACCAAAGCATTTACGTCTTCGTAAAATATATTTGAAAGAAACAGATAGAAAGCGCGTTAAGATTTAAACATCAATAAATACAATTATAAATCCTTCAATTTTTCGAAATAAAGAAAAAGCGGAGGATTTTTTCTTTAGTACCGCATATTTTCAGTTTATTTGTCAGTTATAATAATAGAAATTACTCCCAAAAAGAATACCTATATGAATTTTTTATATTTTGATCCAGGCGTTGGCGCTATGATTCTTCAAGCTGTTGTCGCTGGCGTGGCAGGTGTCTTGTTGTTTACAAAAGGTGTTTGGTATAAGGTAAAATCGTTTCTTGGATTAGTGAAGGATTCTGATGATTCTTATGATAGTATAGATGTAGAAGAGGATAATAATGAAACGTTTGACAAAATTAACTGATATCACTAAAGCGATTTTGATCGACCCATCCGGCTTTTTGTTATTAAAAGTCAGATAAATTCCATCTACTTCCCAAGTAAGGAAAATTAATTTAATTCGCTTTTTAAAATAACCTTCGAGCCAAGTTATTGCAAAATAGTACTTTAAAATGGAAAAGAAGAGGATTGATGAAAGGCTTTAAATTTATTTTGTATTATTAAATTTAGGAATAATGAAGCCTATAAAAAAAAGCTCCATTTTAAAGCGGTTTTTAACAAGTGAAAAGCAATATCCGGTTTTGGCGGGAATTGCCTCGGGCTTGTATCCTCTGTTGTTTTATTATTCTAAAAATTTTACATTAATCGATTCTTGGATTCACTTCGGTTATTTTGTATTATGTTTTTTAGTAATTCCCGTTTTGTTGTTTTTAATTTTTGATAAGATCCATTATATAAAACAAGCTCGAAATATAAAAAAATACGTACTACCTTTTTTGAGCATTTTCATTTTTTTGTTTTTAATAAAACTTTGCCTTTTTCCAGGCACACAAAAAAAGATAATACTTGGCATTCTTATATTATCAAGTTTATATGCTTATTTTCTCTATAATTTCTACAAAAAAGGTATTGTACTACAATTACTGTTATCCACTTTAGCCGCATTTTCTCTTATCAACAGTTTAAGCGGCTATCTTAATCATTCTCCAGATTGGAAGAAACCCATAGATAATATTGAAAGTGTTGCTTTTAAAAAAAAGCCTAATATCTATTTCATTCAACCAGATGGTTACGTAAACTTTAGCGAATTGTCAAAAGGTAATTATAAAATAGATAATTCTAGCTTTGAAGATTCCTTGGCAAATTTTGGATTTAAAAACTATCCTAAATTTCGTTCAAATTATCCTTCAACGCTATATTCTAACAGTGCAACATTTATGATGAAGCACCATTTTTATAATAATGGAACTGTTTTTAATGAAGCGTTGGCGGCGAGAGATGATATAATCTCTGACAATACAGTTTTAAGAGTCTTAAAAAATAATGGTTATAAAACACACTTTATAGCGCAATCCCCATATTTAATGCTTAATAGGCCAGAAATGGGATTTGATTATAGCAATTTTAAATATGATGATTTTGGTTTTATAAGTAATAGTTTCGAAGGAAATGAAGATGTAGTTAATTCTTTCTCGAAAGTGCTAAACGAAAAAAGTACAAATCCTTCATTTTATTTCATAGAATTTTTTAAACCAGGTCATATAAACGGCAAAAAATCTGAATCTATTGGTAAAATAAAGGAAAAAGAAGAATGGGTAAAAAAATTAAAAAAAAGCAATAAAATTCTAGCACAGCTTATTGACCTTATTAAACAGAATGATGAGAATCCATTAATCATTATATTGGCTGACCACGGAGGTTTTGTAGGCTTGGATTACACAGAGGAAATTTATAAAAAAACACAGAACAAAGACTTAATACACTCTATGTTTAGTTCCCAATTATCAATTCATTGGCCTCAAAAAAAGGCTCCAAATTTTGATACGAAATTTAAATCTTCGGTTAATACTTTTAGAATAATTTTCTCATATTTATCAGAAAACGAATTGTTTTTAGAAAACCTGCAGGAAGACTCAAGTTATGTTTTAATAAGGGAAGGAGCGCCTGATGGAGTATATAAATATATAAATGGAAAAGGAGAAATTGTATTTGAAAAATTAAATTGATTAAAACTAAATTTTGTAGATGTAAGAATTCATCAACATTTAATATTCTGATGTTTTTCGATAACAAACTCTTCTTTTTTTAGTTAATTTGCACGATTAACAAGTGTTTCTCAATTTTGTAAATTACATATATGAATTTTTTATATTTTGATCCGGGCGTTGGCGCTATGATTCTTCAAGCTGTTGTGGCGGGCGTTGCAGGTGTATTATTATTTACAAAAGGTGTTTGGTATAAGATAAAATCATTTCTTGGAATAGTAAAGGAGTCTGATGATTCTTATGATAATATCGATGTAGAAGAGGATGAAAACGAAACCCATGATAAAATCAACTAAAACCCACGAAGCGTCTTTTAGGGACCCATCGGGTTTTATGTTTTTGGAAGATGGTGTCTTAAAAAGAAAGATAAACCCTATCTACTTCCCACAATACAGAAAACTTACCGATACTGGTTTTTATAAAAATCTTATTGCCAATAAATTGCTTATTCCGCACGAAGAAACGTTTTCTTCGGATGAAAATATTGTTATAATTCCTGAGAAAATTAAGTTTATAACAAATCCATATGAGTGGAGTTTTCAACAATTTAAACATGCAGCACTTCATACATTGAAACTTCATAAATATGCCCTTTCAAAAGGGTTTATTTTAAAGGATGCATCGGCTTATAATATTACATTTCACAATGGTAAACCTATTTTTATAGATTCACTTTCTTTCGACTTTTATGAAGAAAACAAACCTTGGCGCGCCTATAAACAATTTATAACCCATTTTTTTGGGCCATTGATATTAGCAAAATACCATGGCACGGAAATTTTTAAAATGATGCAAACACATATTGATGGAATTCCCGTAAAATTAATTGCATCGTTATTGCCTTCGAAAACAAAATTGAGTTCGCTGCTTTACACAAATATCCATATGTTGGCGAAAATGGAAGAGAAGTATAATGATGATTATAAAGCCGAAACCAAAATTGCCAAACTTTCAAAAAAAGCACAAGAAAATATAGTTGAAAGTCTGTACGATTATATTAAAAAAATTGAATTAAAGGAAGCTTCGGAATGGGGAGATTACTATAGTAAAACCAATTATAATGATGATGCTTTTGAAGCAAAGAAAAACCTCATTAAAGACTGGATAGGACCGCTCAATCCTCAACGTTTGATTGATATGGGCGGGAACGACGGCACTTTTGCTCGTACTGTTTTAAAGGATGTAGAGCACGTAATAGTAACGGATATAGATAGCAATGCTGTAGATTATAATTACCAACAACTCCAAAAAAATGGTGAAAATAATATGTTGCCATTTGTTTGTGATGTATTACAACCTGCCCCGGCAATCGGATTTAATAACACCGAGCGAAATTCCTTAATTGAAAGATTGCAAGAATATGCACCGGATGTTACAATGGCTTTGGCGCTCATACACCACATCACACTTTCTGGAAATGTACCTTTCGAAAAGTCTGCGGAATTTTTTGCAAAATATTCGAAAAATCTGATAATTGAATTCCCAACACGTGATGATAGTTGGGTACAATCATTATTAGTGCGAAAGCGAGAATTTATTGAACATTTTAATTTTTATAATGTTAAAGAATTTGAAGAAGGCTATTCAAAATATTTTCAATTAGAAAAAAAGGAAATGATTGCTGGCACAAAACGTATCTTGTATTTGTATAAAAACAAGAATAATGAAAATACCTAAGAAAGGGAAAGCTAACTCTTCAAATTTTAAACTTAGAAGTAGTTTTTCTATTTTGGCAGGTTTTGCAGCTGGTTTGTATCCTGTAATTTTCTATTATTCACGAAATTTTACTCTTTTAAATTCTTGGCCACAATTTTTATATCTGGTTTCAACATTTATAATTTTGCCTATAATTGTTTTATTTCTAATAGATAAATTATTTAAGATTAGTAACTTAAAAAAGTACGATAAATATATATTGCCTTTTTTAAGTATTTTCATATTTCTATTTCTGCTAAAAATAGTATTGTATTTAACTGTTGAGCGCAAAATAATTTTTGCAATTTTAATTATTGCTGCATTATTTTCATATTTTGGATATAAGTACTTCAAAAAGCTTATAGCATTGCAACTTCTGCTTGCTTTTATTGGGCTAATCACACTTATACCTGTAATTTATAAACATTTCAGCTATTCAGAAACTTGGTTAACGCAACCAGATAATATTGCAAGCGTACAATTTAAAACAAAACCCAATGTTTATTTTATAGAGCCCGATGGATACGTGAATTTTTCAGAATTAAGGAAAGGTTTTTACAAACATAAAGATGATGAATTTGAAAAATATCTAATCCAAAGTGGTTTCACTAATTATGAAGATTTCAGAAGTAATTACACTTCAACCTTATCTTCAAACAGCTCCATTTTTATGATGAAGCACCATTATTATAATAAAGGAGAAGATCTTTCCGAAGCTTTAAATGCTCGAAAAATTATCATTTCGGATAACACAGTTTTAAGCATTTTCAAAAACAATGGATACAACACAAATTATATAGTGGAACACCCTTACTTATTAGTAAATAGGCCAGAAATTGGATATGACTATACTAATTTTAGTTATGATGAAATACCCTTTATAACGGACGGTCTTTCCCCTACAAAAAATGTGGTAGAAGATTTTAAGATAAAAATGCAAAACCTGGATGAAAAGCCTAATTTCTTTTTTATCGAATTTTTTCAACCTGGGCATATTGCCAACGCTGCATCTGCAACAAGTGGTGCTGAAAAAGAAAGGATAAAATGGTTGAGACAATTAGAATTATCTAATGAAAAATTGAAACAATTAATAGACATAATAAAGGAAAAAGATCCAAATGGGTTAATCCTGATAATGGCAGATCATGGCGGATATGTTGGAATGGATTATGCGCAGCAATTGTATGCAAAATCAGAAAATGCAGATTTAATAAGAACAGCTTACAGCACAATTTTTTCCGTAAATTGGCCCAACAATAAATTACCAGAATTTAATAGCCAATTTGTGAGTAGTGTAAATACGTTTCGATTAATATTTAGCTATTTGTCTGAAGATAATAAGCTGCTTGAAAACTTGGAAGAAAACAGTAGTTGGATAATATTGAAGGAAAATACAGAACCTGGAATATATAAATATATAAATGGCAAGGGTGAAATAACTTGTGAAAAATTGTAACCTATCATTCAAATAAGAAAATATAACGCAGGATATTCAGAGAAGTGGAATAAATTTATTTCAACTTCAAAAAACGCAACTTTTCTGTTTAATCGTAACTTTATGGAATATCATAAAGACCGTTTTTCCGATTATTCACTACTTGTTTTAAAGAATGAAAAATTAATTGCATTACTTCCAGCAAATGTTGTCGATGGCATTGTTTACAGCCATCAAGGACTTTCTTACGGTGGATTAATTATCGATAAAAAGACTAAATTTAAAGATGTAATAGATATTTTTAAAGCTATACTTCAATTTTTAAATTCCGAAGGAAAAGATATTTTACAATTAAAAATATTACCAAAAATATATGTACAACAACCAAATGACGAATTAGATTACCTTCTTTTTTTGACACAAGCAAAAAATATTAGAACCGATATTTTAAGTGTAATAGATTTAAAAAACCCGATTAAAATTACTTCAAATAGGATGGAAGGCGTTAAAAAAGCGAAGAAAGTAGGTTTGAAAATTGAAGAATCTAGCAATTTTGAAGCTTTTTGGAAAACTATTTTGATTCCAAAT
>JBBSOK010000086.1:0-12404 GCA_038259825.1 Flavobacteriales bacterium | reverse complement strand
TCGCAATTAAATTTATTTGACAGCAACTTGCCTATCGCTATTTAATTTGAAAATCGAAATCAATAGTAAATATGTTTAAAATCTTAGTTTATGATGGTTCTTTTGAAGGTTTTTTGAGCTGTGTGTTTTATTCATATGAATATGGCCTAGATAATGTTTCAATAGAATCGAATAATACATCAACAAATAATTTTTTTGATGAAATTGTTGAAGTAGCAACAAATGAAGAACATTCGGATAGGGTTTGGAAAGGTATAGGTAAAAGATCTAAAACTGCCAGGACATTATTGTACAAAGCTTTTCTAAGTGAAGCTTACGGTGTGGAGAATGACATGTTGTTTTTTATTCAGCAGATACTTCAAGATAAAATGAAAGATGCAATAGATTTTTCTGAACCGAGAATTTTAAATCTTTCGAAATTGGCAAAAATGGTAGGACGGGAAAAACATAGGATGGATGCTTTTGTTAGATTTCGTCAAACAAAAGACAATGTATATTTTGCGACTATTGAGCCAGATTTTAATACGTTGCCATTAAATATCGCCCATTTTAAAGGAAGATATGCCGATCAAAAATGGTTTATATATGATATTAAACGCAATTACGGCATTTTTTATAATCTTGAAACGGTTGAAATTGTAAGTCTGGAAATGGTAGAAAAAAGTATAATTTTTGATTCGCCTGATTCAGTTTTTACCTTGTCTGAATTGGAGTTTCAACAATTGTGGTCAACTTACTTTGAGAGCACAAACATTAAAGCTCGCATTAACAATAAGTTACATACAAGACACGTCCCAAAAAGATATTGGAAATATTTATCCGAAAAAAGTGTGATATTAAAAAAATAAATTACATTTGCGCCCTAATTAACACTATAAATAAATCAACAATGAAAAAAGTATTTTTATCTTTCGCAGCTATAGCTTTAGTATTCTCTGTTTACTCTTGTAGAGACACAAAAACTGAAGAAGCAAACGAAGAAATGGAACAAGCAGCAGACGATATGGGTGATGCTATGGATGACGCTGGTGATGCAGTAGAAAATGCAGCAGAAGAAACTGGAGATGCTATCGACAACGCAGCACAAGAAGTTAAAGAAGAAGTTAACGGTACAGACGATAACCAATAATAAAATCTTCTTTTAAAATTGAATCCCGTTAAAACTTAGTTTTAACGGGATTTTTTTGTTTTCAATTATAGGAATAATCTAAATTTCATTTTTAAAAATGAAAAAACCCCGCTAAAAATAGCGAGGTTTTTCGTACTCGAGGCGGGACTTGAACCCGCACGCCCCAAAGAGCACAGGATTTTAAGTCCGGCG
Source organism: Flavobacteriales bacterium (assembly GCA_038259825.1). Taxonomy (GTDB): domain Bacteria; phylum Bacteroidota; class Bacteroidia; order Flavobacteriales; family Flavobacteriaceae; genus JBBSOK01. The sequence goes on along the minus strand of JBBSOK010000086.1, from coordinate 11,083 downwards.
TGTCTACCAATTCCACCACTCGAGCTCCTAAGATTGTTGTTACAATCCGACATTTAACAAAGAATGCAGACCTTAAATCGACATCAGTGTTGAGCGAAAAACGGGATTCGAACCCGCGACCTCCACCTTGGCAAGGTGGCGCTCTACCAACTGAGCTATTTTCGCATTATTAAGAACTTCACTTACCAATTTAAGCGGGAGCAAATTTAAAACTTTTACTTTAATTACAAAGGTTTTTGCGCAAAATTTCATTGGAAATTTATTGGGTAAAATATATTTGGTTGAGAGAGGTTTAAAAACTTTTTCAATTGTCTTAAAATCATATCTTTAAAGTGTTGATCAGGAGAACTGGCGGTTTTCACTCTATATTTAACACCAGATTTATTGATAGTATTTTAACTTTGGTACTTTTACTAAATGAAGAACTCAATTATTTCTTTTATAATAATCTTATTTTTGCCCTTAACGCTTTTGGCACAAAACAATCAAAATGAATATAATTGGTTTGATAAACAAGTTGGTATTGAAAATACTGGACTCTTCTCAGGAATAGAATATATAGAATTTGAAAAGGGTATAAACGGCTTCACTAAGTTTTTATATCCCGATAATTTTTCTACTGGTTTTATAAGCTACAATGGACAAACGTATTATGATGTTGCTCTAAAATACAATGTTTACGATGACAAGGTTATCGTGAATATCGGACAGAATTCTGGCAAAAAAGTATTTGAAATATTCGCTGCTAAAATTGATTCTTTTTCAATTGATATTAGGAAATTCATTCAAATTAAAAACAAAAATTTAAGTGGTGAAATTCCCGCTCTCGGGTTTTCAGAATTAATTTTGGACGCAAAAAATCTTCGCCTTTTTAAGAAACTGAGTAAAGAAAAATTATCTAAAATAAAAAATAAATCGTTGTTTTTTGAATACAAATGGAATAAGCCTAAATATACCTTATTATTTAACGATTTTATATATGAGGTTAAAAGAAAACAAGATTTCATTGATATTTTTCCTCAATTTAAAACTGAAATAAGACAAATAGAAATAAATAAAAATATGGCAAAAAATAATCCAGATATTGAAGTTGTAACCATTTCAAATAAAATAAATAGCTTACTATCCAACGGATTATGATTAAAATAAAGACAAGGCATTCTATTTTTCTAATATTGTTTGTTTTTTCAATTAGCGCATCATTTGCTCAAGAGACTTTAACGTATACTTTCCAATTTGAAAATACACCTTTGAAAGACGCAATACGTACTTTTGAGGATAAAACCAACTATCGCTTTTTCTATCTGGATGAATGGTTTGTTGATACTAAAGTAGATGGAGAGTTCAATGATCAGACAGTTTCAGTAGTTTTAGAATCTATTTTCAAAAACACACTTTTAAATTTCTATATAACAGACGATGACAAAGTAATAATTACACAAAACAGTATAATTTATAACGAGCTTCCTGAAGGTTTTTTTCCAAGGAAAGATTCGGTTGTTGCGCAAATAACAAAGCCTAAAAATCAAAATGTAGCGCCTGTTTTCTATCAAAAGGAAAATCCCAAAAAGCGAAAGTTTGTTCAAACAATTAGAATTGGTAAGGAAACCGACAATAGGCAAAGAACATACATATTAAGTGGTAATTTAAGAAATGCCGTAACGGGCCAACCTTTAACAAACCTTGCTGTTGTTTTAAATACAAATAGTACTGTTGGCACTACAACGGATGATCAAGGAAACTATAAAATTACACTACCAAGTGGCACAAATTTGGTAGATTTTAAATTATTAGGAATGGAAAGCGTTACCAAACGTATTGTTCTTTATAATAATGGCACGCTCAATTTCAGTATAAATGAAGATTATGAGCAATTAGGGGAGGTGTTAATTGCTGCAGATAGAAATAAAAATGTGGAGGACGCCAAAACAGGTGCCGAAACAATTGATGTAAAAGCTATTAAAAATATTCCACTTGTTTTGGGAGAACGGGATATTTTGAAGGTAGCTGCATTATTACCGGGAATTTCAAAAGCAGGTGAAGGTGCAACCGGTTTTAATGTTCGTGGCGGTAAGGAAGATCAAAATCTTATTTTATTGGATGATGCCGTTATTTATAATCCATCACACTTTTTTGGAATTTTTTCTGCTATTAATCCATTCACAACTGGAAGCGTAGATATTTATAAAGGTAGTATTCCGGCAGAATACGGCGGCCGTCTATCTTCAGTTTTCGATTTAAAAACGCGCGATGCCAATACACAAAAATTTTCAGGAGAAGGTTCCGTTGGTCCAGTAACTGGAAACTTAGCTCTCGAGGTGCCACTAAGCAAAGATAAAGCCGCAATTATGATTGGTGCGAGAGCAACCTATTCAGATTATATTTTAAAGTTACTTGATGAAGAATCTTTAAAAAATAGTAATGCTTCATTTTATGATGCAATTGTAAAATATAATTATAAAATCAATGATAATAACGATATAAAAGCAACAGCTTATTACAGCAAAGATAAATACCGCATTACATCAGATTCTATTTTTAGTTACAGTAACAGTTTATTTTCATTAGCTTACAATCATCGTTTTAGTGATAATACGAAGTCTACACTCATAATATCAAACAGTCAATATAACTTTAATATAGATTTTGACGGCCAAACCAATACAGATTTCGATTTAGGTTATAAAATAAATGAAAGCCAGCTTAAACTAAAATTTGATACTAAAATCAATAAAAAGAATGCTTTTAATTATGGTATTCAAGGCAAATTATACAATGTTGAACCAGGCACTATAAAGCCAAAAAACCCTGAAAGCATTGTTTTAAATAGAACTATTCCGAAAGAAAAGGCTTTTGAAGGAGGAATCTTTTTAGAAGATGAATTTAAAGTATCGGATAAATTTCAGGTAAATGCAGGCTTCCGTTTGTCATTCTTTAGTGCTTTAGGACCTGCCAACCAAAGGCAATATGCAGATGGTTTGCCAATAACTGATGCAACTGTCATTGATAGTTTAAACTTCGGAAATAATGAAAACATCAAAACATATGCTGGTCCAGAAGCAAGGGTTTCTTTTCGATATTCTTTTACACCAACATTTTCTGTAAAAGCAGGCTATAACAATGCCTATCAATACATTCACACATTAAGTAATAACACAACCGTTGCGCCAACGGATACTTATAAACTTTCAGATTTTAATATTGAGCCAGAAAGAGCTTCCCAATACAGTTTAGGTTTTTATAAAAATCTTGAGAATGATATGTATGAGCTAAGCCTCGAAGGTTATTATAAAAAGTCTAAAAATATTCTTGATTTTAAAACGGGAGCAAACCTTTTATTAAACGATAATGTAGAAACTGAACTCTTACAAGGCGAAGGAAAAGCTTATGGAGTAGAGGTTTTGCTAAAAAAGAATAAAGGAAAATTTAATGGTTGGCTATCATACACATATTCTCGAGCATTGCTTAAGTTGGACAGCCCATTTCCTGAAGATAAGGTGAACAATGGAGATTTTTTCCCATCTAATTACGACAAACCGCACGATTTTAATATAATTGCTAATTATAAACTTACGCAACGTTTTAGCTTATCAGGAAATTTTGCGTACCAAACAGGAAGGCCAATTACGTATCCTACGGGAAGTTTTGTAATAAATAATTCAGAATTTGTTACCTATAGTGATCGTAATGCCTTTAGAATTCCAGATTATTATCGTTTGGATTTAAGCTTAAATATTGAAGGCAATCATAAATTGAAAAAATTGGCACATAGTTTTTGGACTATTTCAGTTTATAATGTTTTGGGCAGAAATAATCCATATTCAGTATTTTTTGTTGTGGAAAATGGGCAAGTAAAGGCTTTTCAAAGTTCAATATTTTCAGTGCCGGTACCAACTATAACGTATAATTTTAAATTTTGAAGATGATGAAAATAGAAAATTATAAAATACTTCGAAATTCAAAATGCATAATAGCAATACTATTTATAGCTGTAAATTTGAATTTTCTGTCTTGCACCGAAGAAATAGATTTGCAAACTGAAACATTTGAAAGTGCATTAGTTGTTCATGCAAGTTTAACAAACCAAAACATATTTCAAAAAGTAATTTTGAGCAGAACATTTGCTTTTGAAGATGATGGCCCTCCACCAGAAAGTAATGCCGAAGTAACAATTACAGACGATTCTGGAGTTACGTATGAATTTGCGGAAAGCGATATTGCTGGAACATATTTTTCCTCTTCAACTTTTCCGGCTATAGTTGGCAGACAGTATACTTTAAATATTACAACTGCAAACGGAAGAAACTATCAATCGGCTGCTGTTACTTTAAGAGCAGGCACTGAAATTGGTCAGGTTTATACAGAGCGTACTGTAAATGCTCAAAACATTGATGGCGTTTCTATATTTCTGGATTCTTACGATGCTAGTAATAATTCCAAATACTATCGTTTTGAATATGAAGAAACATATAAAATTGTATCAAGATTTTCTTCGGTTCAAACTTTCAACATCAATAGTAATAATCAAATTGAGTTAGTTTTTAAAACTGATGAAGAGGTGGTTTGCTATAATACAGTTTCATCAAATAACCTAGCATTAGCCAACACTTCAAATTTGGGAGAAGATAGGTTAGCACGTTTTTCTGTTCGTTTTTTAGATGCAAGAAGTCCAAAAATTGGAAACCGTTACAGCATCTTGGTTAGGCAATTTGTAATATCGAGAGAAGCTTATAATTTTTATGAAACACTACAAAATTTTTCGGGTTCTGAAAGCTTGTTCTCACAAGTACAGCCTGGTTTTATAGTCGGAAATATACAAAGTACACAAAGTAGTACTGAAAATGTAATAGGCTTTTTTGATGTTGCAACAGTTTCAGAAAAACGCATATTTTTTAACTTTGGCGATATTTTTACAGATGGAACCTTGCCACAACCTTTTGCTGGTGGCTGTGAAGTCTCTCGCCCACCGTTTCTGTCTCTCTTTAGTTTAATTGAAAACAATGCAATCAGATATTATTTTACGGCAAGTGATGACGATCCACCAGAATTTAACGAAGGTCCTTACTATGTTTTACCACAACAGTGTATTGATTGCAGAGCATTTGGCAGTAACATAGTCCCAGATTTTTGGCAAGAATAAAAGAATATGATAAGATTTAAACATTTGTTATTTTGCCTATCTATTTTGTGCAGTATACATATACTTACCGCCCAAAATATTGGTTCGTCTAGAATTGTAACTAATCCTGTTAGTAATGAGGAAGCGTTTCTACAAATTAATTCTTCTCTGTTTTTTGTTGGTGAATATCTGTATTATAAAATGTATCTGAAAAATACTGCAAACAATAAACTTTCAACCTTAAGCAAAATAGGATATGTTGAGTTAATTGGAGAAGAAGGAAAAACTATATTTAAACAACAATTAGTTTTAGAGAATGGCTTAGGTCAAGGCGATTTTTTTATACCAACTGATGTTGCTTCGGGTAATTTTAAAATTATTTGCTACACGCAAAACATGCTTGCGCATTCAAGCACTAATTTTTTTCAGCAAGATGTAAGTATTATAAATCCATATCGCGGAAATCAAACTGCAATTGCAACGATTCAAGATGAAGATAATTCTATAAATATTGAGCTGTCTGAAAGCAGTTTTAGTCAGGAAAATAATGAATTAATAGTCAACTTAGATAAAAATAACTTTGGAAAAAGATCTGAAGTTAATCTTAAACTTTCAACAAATAATTTGCAGGTTGCAAATGGTAGTTATTCTATTTCAATAAGAAGAAAAGATGAAATTATTGTTCCCGTTTTAAAATCCAGTAAATATTATCAAACAAAAACAGCTTCGGATGAAGTAATTGATGGAGTTGAATCAACGTTTATTCTACCTGAACTTCGAGGTAAGTTAATTAGTGGAAAAATTGAATCAAAAAAACCAATTACTTCAGTAAAAGGTAAAAAAGTTACACTTTCAATTCCTGGAGAAGATTATGTTTTTAAAGTTTCTGACGTTTCTGAAAACGGCAATTTTTACTTCAATATAGATAAGCCACATTCTCAAAACAATGCTCTGTTTCAAGTAATTGGTGATACTGATAATAATTATGAAATAAAGCTAGATTCACTTCCTTCAATAAATAAAGAAAATTTAGAATTTAATAAATTTACTATCTCTCCAAAAATGGAAAAAATGATTGTAGAACGTAGCGTTAACAATCAAGTTGAAAATGCTTTTTATCGCGTTAAGCCAGACACAATAAAATCTAAGCCATTGGAAAAAGCGTATTACGGCAAGACATTTACAACATATGTTTTAGATGATTATACCCGTTTTCCAACAATGAAGGAAACAATGGTAGAAATTGTTGATAATGCTTGGGTACAGACCAATAGTGAAGGCAGTAGCAAATTTATGGTGCGTGAGCTAGAAGGTTACGGTCGTACAAATAATCCTTTGTTGCTGTTGGTTGATGGAGTGTTTTTACAGTCGCACGATTTATTGGCAAATTTTAAAGCCGCAAAAGTAGAAAGTATTAGTATTTTAAGAGATAGATATTATTTAGGATCACAAGTTTTTCAAGGTGTGATGATTGTGCAAACCAAAGAAAACGATTTTAATACATTTGTAAATGAAGACTATATTTTACAAACACAACTCTTGCCAAACGAGCCGCAAAAAAGTTATTTTACACAGCAATATGATACAATTAATCTATCTGAAACAAACCATATCCCAGATTATAGAAGGCAATTATTGTGGCAACCAAACCTAATTTTGAAAGAAGGTAAATCTGAAATAAAATTCTTTACATCAGATATTCCAGGCGAATTTGAAATTAGAATTGAAGGCTTTAAAGCTGATGGTTCTCCTGTGTCTATTTTGAAAAGTTTTGTGGTTGAATAACTTGTTTATCTATTTATTAAACTAATTTGGATTGATTTTTGAAGTTTTAATTCGAAATAAAATTTATGTCTAATCGCTTTCTTGTTTTATCATTTCTTCTCTTTATTTCATTTACCAGTCTTTCTCAAATCGTAATAAATCTAGATTTTGAAGATGTACAAATTGTTGATTTCAATCTTTATCTTACACTACCTAAGGGAATTGAACGGAATACTACAGAAGATTTTACGGAGGGAATTGCGCAGCAATTTTTTTATAAGGATGGAAGCTCTGTAGTACTTACAACTAGTCCGATGGGCGGTTTGACGTTACCCGAAAATGAATTGGAAGGATATAATTTTAGACTTGAACGCATTGATCGGATCACATTTATGTATGCTGTTAGAAATTCTCGAAAGGCTGAATTTGATAAAGCATTTGATTTTATGAAAAAAAATGGCCTTAAGAAAAAATAAATCTTACCGCTTCACCTTTAAAGTAGCCGAGCGCTGCAACATTCTTTTAATTTCATTAATCTTCATCAATGCTTCAACTGGCGTTAGCGTATCAATATCTATTTGAAGAATTTCATCACGTAATTCAACCAAGAGCGGATCGTCTAATTTAAAGAAGCTTAATTGCAAATCATCTTTTCCAACTTGTTGCAGTTTATCCGTCAACTCTTCCGAGGCATGACTTTTTTCTAACCTTTTCAAAATTTTATTAGCGCGTTGCAAAACAGTTTGCGGCATTCCAGCCATTTTTGCAACGTGAATACCGAAACTATGATGGCTTCCGCCAGGCACCAATTTCCGAAGAAAAAGCACATTGTCTTTTAACTCTTTTACCGAAACATTGTAGTTTTTAATTCTGTCAAAAGTTTCCGTCATTTCATTTAATTCGTGATAATGTGTTGCAAAAAGCGTTTTGGCGTGGCTTGGGTGTTCATGCAGGTATTCGCTAATTGCCCAAGCAATACTAATACCATCATACGTACTCGTCCCTCGACCAATTTCATCTAAAAGTATTAAACTTCTTTCAGAAAGGTTATTAAGAATACTGGCTGTTTCGTTCATTTCAACCATAAAAGTACTTTCGCCCATACTTATATTGTCGCTTGCGCCAACTCGTGTAAAAATTTTATCTACACAACCCATCCGCACCGATTTTGCCGGTACAAAACTGCCTATTTGAGCTAACAAAACAATAAGTGCTGTTTGGCGTAAAATTGCAGATTTACCACTCATGTTTGGTCCAGTAATCATAATAATCTGCTGGTTTTCTCGGTCAAGGAAAACATCGTTTGCAATATATGGCGTGTCTGGTGGCAATTGTTTTTCAATAACGGGATGACGGCCTTCTTTTATATCTAGATCAAACGTTTCATCCAAAACAGGTCTTGTATAATTGGCTAGCATGGCTTGATTGGCAAAACTTCCTAAACAATCCAATTGGGCTATTAATGCAGCATTTTGCTGAACTGGCGCAATAAATTGAAGTAGCCAATGCAGCAGTTTCTCAAAAATTTCCTGTTCTAAGGCTGTAATTTTTTCTTCAGCACCTAAAATTTTTGTCTCATACTCCTTTAATTCTTCGGTTATATATCTTTCGGCATTTACAAGGGTTTGTTTCCGTATCCAAGTTTCTGGAACCTTGTCTTTGTGAGTATTTCTCACTTCAATATAATAACCATAAACATTGTTGGAATCTATTTTTAAGGATGTAATGCCTGTAGTTTTTGTCTCTCGCGCCAGCATTTCATTTAAATAAGCTTTTCCGTTTGCACGAATATTTCGGAGATCGTCCAATGTTTCAGAAAAACCTTCGGCAATTACTTTTCCCTTTAAAATATTTACGGGCGCTTCTTCAAACAACGTTTCTTTAATTTTTTGTCGAAGTGAGTTACATTCATTTAACTGTTCACTAATTATTTTAACCGATTCATTTGTAGCCTGCGCCGTAATCGCCTTTATTGGAACAATTGCCTCCAGCGAATTTTTGAGTTGAATAACTTCCCTCGGATTTATTTTTCCCGTGGCAACTTTTGAAATCAATCGTTCTAAATCTGAAATGCGCTTGATATTAATTTGAATTTTATCAAGTACAGTTTTATTTTCAATTAGATAACTTACAACCTCTTGTCGTGTAATAATTGCATCTTTATTTTTAAGTGGTAGAGCCAACCAACGCTTTAAAAGCCTACTACCCATTGGGGAAATGGTTTTATCAATAACGTCCAACAAGGTTACGGCATTTGCTGAATTTTGATGATAAAGCTCAAGATTTCGAATTGTAAAACGGTCCATCCACACATATTCATCTTCTGCAATTCGTGCAATTTTTGATATATGTGAAAGTTTTTTGTGTTGTGTTTCACTTAAATAATGCAAAGCCGCAGCGGCAGCAATAATGCCAGCTTCAAGATGATCTATTCCAAAACCTTTTAAATTTTTTGTTCCAAAATGTTTGTTTAGGGCATCGTGCGCATAATCTTTCTGAAAAACCCAATCGTCAAGATGAAAAACGGTGTAATTGTCGCCAAACATTTCTGCAAATTGCTTTCGTTTTTGTTTGCTGAAAAGTACTTCCGATGGATTAAAATTTTGAAGCAACTTATCAATATATTCAACAGAACCTTCTGCAGTAAGATATTCTCCGGTTGAAACATCAAGAAATGAAACTCCCAAAAGATTCCCGCTTTCGCGAGAACTGAAATGAATTGCAGCTAAAAAGTTATTGCTTTTAGACTGTAAAATATCATCGTTAAAAGCAACGCCAGGCGTTATAAGCTCGGTAACGCCACGCTTTACAATGGTTTTAGTTAGCTTGGGATCTTCAAGTTGGTCGCAAATAGCAACCCGACAACCCGCCATAACCAATTTGGGTAAATAGGTGTTTAAACTGTGGTGTGGAAAGCCAGCAAGTTCGGTCTGCTCGCCACCGTTGTTTCGGGCTGTTAACGTTATATTTAAAATATTTGCCGCTTTTACAGCATCGCTAGAAAAAGTTTCATAAAAATCGCCCACTCTAAAAAGCAACATCGCATCAGGATATTTCGCCTTTATCGTATTATATTGCTTCATTAAAGGGGTAACTTTTGTAGCCATATTTTATAGTGTAGAATTCAATTTTGATAATCTATAAAAATACAGTATTTGTTGTTTTCTAGTAAATTGAAAACATTTAGATTATATCATTTTATCAACAGTAAATCTCAAGGTAATCTTTGCTTATTCGCTAAAAAACTTTAATTACTTTTGAAATATGAAAAACCGAAAATTAAAAAACAGCGAGTTAGACCGTTTAAATACTGACGAATTTAAGGAATCTGAAAAAACGCCGTTGATAATTATTCTTGATAATATTAGAAGCTTAAATAACGTAGGTTCAGTATTTAGAACGGCTGATGCTTTTTTAATTGAAAAAGTATATTTATGCGGCATTACTGCAAAACCACCGCATAAGGACATTCAAAAAACTGCTTTGGGTGCAACCGAAAGTGTTGAGTGGGAATACGCCGAAAATACGCTTGATGTTATAAAAAAACTACAAGATGACGGTGTTGTAATTGCTGCAATCGAGCAGGCTGAGGCTTCAATTTCATTAGAGAATTTTAGTCTTCAAAAATATCAGAAATATGCTGTAATTTTTGGGAACGAAGTAAAAGGCGTTCAGCAAAAAGTAGTTTCAGAAAGCGATTTGGTTATTGAAATTCCACAACTTGGCACAAAACATTCATTGAATATTGCGGTAAGTGTTGGTGTCGTTGTTTGGGATCTTTTTTCAAAGTTGAAAAAGGGTAAAGAGTATGATTAGGCCAAGATGCTTTCAAGAATAAAAAGATAATCTTTTCTGTTTTTCACAAAGTCTAAGTTGGAAACATCAATTAATTTTACCTTCTCCTTTGGCAAGGTTTTTATAAATTCTAAATAACCTTCATTTAATTTTTGAAGATATTCCGCTTGTATACTTTGTTCGTATTTTCGGCCCCGTTTTTTAATATTTTCCAAAAGCCTTTCTGTGTTTTGAAATAAATACACATATAGATCGGGCTTTGGCAGCTCTTTATGCATTACGTTAAAGAGTTTTTTATAAAGATTAAATTCCTCGTCCTGCAACGTAACCTTCGCAAAAATTAGCGATTTATATACATCATAATCCGCAATAACACAATCATTGAATAAATCAAACTGTCTAATA
>JBBSOK010000085.1:0-12428 GCA_038259825.1 Flavobacteriales bacterium | reverse complement strand
ATAGAATAAGTTGGACTTACTATTTTTTCACTACAGGAAAACAATGATACGATTACAACTAACGCTGATAGAAACAGTACTTTTCGAATTGCCATTTTAAGATAATTATAATTTTATAGTATACATTTTAATCTCAAAGTTTTATACGTGGTGTACCAATAAACCCTAAAATTATACGATTGTTCTGTTTTAACCATTAGGTTTAAGTTAAATCGAAAACGATATGAATGAATTAATTATTTAGAAGGACTTTTCCAAAACAAAGACAATAAAATATATAGCAAAATAATTAAAGGTATCGCCACAAACTTCAGCAGTATTAAAGCAATTACCGTAATTATTAAAAACACATACCTAATTGCGTTGCTTTTAAAATCCCACGTTTTAAATTTTAAAGCGAATAAGGGAATTTCAGCATTTAAGAGAAAGCAACTTATAAATGTCATTGCTACCAAAAACCATTTGTTTAGTATAATTTCCTCGGCAAGTTGGACGTCTTCAAATTGAAGGATTAAGGGTAAGCTTACTATCAAAATTGTATTAGCGGGCGTTGGCAAACCTATAAAACTGGTAGTTTGGCGCGTGTCAACATTAAATTTTGCTAAACGATATGCAGAGGCAACTACAATTAATAAGCCCACCAATGGCAGATAGTGCAATAATGTTGCATTCCAACTATCATTTTGTAATAATTCAGAAATTGAGAAATAGTTTCCTGTAATTGACAAGCTCAATAATTGCAACATTACAATTCCAGGCACTACTCCACTTGTAATGACATCTGCCAAGCTGTCTAATTGCAAACCTATTTCGCTTTGTGCTTTTAATAATCTAGCAGCAAGTCCATCAAAAAAATCGAAGAAAATTCCCAAAAAGGCGAATATTCCAGCGTTCAATAAATCGCCCGAAACTGCAAAAATAATTGCTACACAGCCACAAAGTAAATTTAGGGAAGTTATGGCGTTTGGAATTTGTTTTATCATTGGTTGATGATTGATGGTTGATGGTTGATATAATTTAAAAAAAATCCTCAGTATTATTATATTTTTAAAATTCAAAAATTTAATTCAACGAATATAAAAATTCATTTTATCACTTTTTGCTAAGTCTTCTTTACTATCGCGCTTTTATATTGATATATTTTAAAAATAAAAATGTAATGCTGTAAAAATAGCAAAGTAATTTCGTCTAAACACTAACAAACACAATATGTAGCCACTTTTATAGTTTAGTATTCTGTAAAATAGTGAGATATTTGCACAAAATTATAGTATTGAAAAAGAACTTAATTTTTATTTTTATTTTTTCTGCCTGCCTGGCAAACGCTCAAAGTGTACGAAAATACAGTAATGAGTTTATGAATATTGGGGTAGATGCTGCTGCTTTTGGAATGGCAAATGCCGTAACAGCTTCCTCTCGGGATGTTAATTCAGGTTATTGGAATCCTGCAGGTTTAGTACATGTTGAAGATAAACAGCTTTCTTTAATGCACGCTTCCTATTTTGCCAATATAGCAAACTATGATTATGCTGCATTTGCAATGCCATTAGATGATAAAAGTGCGGTTGGTTTTTCCATTATCCGTTTTGGGGTTGATGATATTTTAAATACTACACAACTTATTGATGAACAAGGAAATATAGACTATAACCGTATAAGTCTTTTTTCTACAAGTGATTATGGTTTTACCTTTTCTTATGCACGAAGATTGCCTTTAGATGGACTAAATTATGGTGTAAATGCAAAAGTTATAAGACGTATAATTGGCGATTTTGCTTCCTCTTGGGGTTTTGGGTTGGATGCCGGTATTCAATTTGAAACGGGCGATTGGAATTTTGGTTTAATGGCGCGAGATATAACTACAACTTTTAATGCTTGGAGTATAGACGAAGAGCAATTTGCTACAATTTCTGGTGCGGTGGAAGGACAAAATCAGGAATTGCCTGAAAGCACGGAGATTACCATTCCTAAATTACAATTAGGTATTTCCCGAAAGTTCGTTTATCAATACGACTTTTCGCTATTGGCGGAAGTTGATGCCAACTTCAGGTTTGCGGAAACCAATGATATTATTTCTACGTCTTTTGCAAGTATTACACCTTCTCTAGGGCTTGAATTTGCTTATATTGATATGGTTTACGTGCGTGGCGGCGTTGGTAATTTTCAAAATATACAACAGTTGGATAACACAGATTCTGTTGGCTTTCAACCAAATATTGGTGTTGGTTTTAAATACAAAGGAATTCAAATAGATTATGCCTTAACCGATATTGGCGACAATAGTGCTGCACTATACAGCAATGTATTTTCGTTGAAATTGGATTTTAGCGTGTTTAGATAATCAGAGTTATTTATTTTTGAATATTTAAATGTTTTAGAATAATATCAGTGAATTAAAATAAAATAAAATTCTGAATTTATTGCTTTGAAAAATTACTTCTTTTTACTAATTACGCTTTTACTTTTAGCTTTATCGGCTAATGCGCAGCAATTTCAATTATCTGAAAATGCAGAAGTTAGTGTTCTAACAATGGGTCCTGGGACGGAACTGAACGATTCCTTTGGGCATAGCGCTTTCAGAATTAAAGATTCTTCAAAGGGAATAGATCAAGTTTTTAATTATGGGGAATATGATTTTGACACCCCCAATTTCTATTTGAAATTTGCGCAGGGAAAACTGCTTTATCAAATTGGTGCGAATGATTTTCAGCCGTTTTTTAATTATTATTCAAGACATAATCGTTCAATTAAGGAGCAGGTTCTAAACTTCAATCTTCAAGAAAAACAGAAGTTATTTGATTATCTTTTGAACAATAATCTACCCGGAAACAAGAAATATAAATACGATTTTTTCTTCGACAACTGTGCAACAAAAATGCGCGATGTCTTGATACAAATTGTGCCAAATAGAATTGATTATAAGAATGAATTTGTAAACGGGGATAAAACCTTCAGACAATTAATCAACGAAAATGTATATTGGAATAATTGGGGTAACTTTGGAATTACAACTGCTTTAGGAGCTGTAATTGATAAAAATGCGACGGCTTGGGAATATCAATTTTTGCCGGAGTACGTTTATTTAGCTAATAAAACTGCCACTCTTGAAAAAACTTCTTCAACCGACGGTTCAGGAATTTATACGGAAGATTTGGTGAAAACGGACAGAACTTTATTCAACCCACAAAAAACTGAACCGGATAGAAATTTTTTAGTAAGCCCTTTATTTATATTTAGCATTTTATCTCTCATAATAATATTGATAACAATTGATGATTGGAGAAAAGATAAAAGAAGTCGTTATTTAGATAGTATCCTTTTCTTTACAACTGGTGTTATCGGCATTTTACTCTTCTTATTATGGTTTGCAACAGATCATACCGCAACAGCAAATAATTATAATGTTCTTTGGGCATTCCCTTTAAATTTATTTTTAGTAATTGCCTTTAGTAGAAAATTTACAAAATTATGGATGAGGCAATACTCGCTTTTCTGCCTATTGATGCTTGTCCTTTTAAGTTTTCATTGGTTTACAGGTGTACAAATGTTTTCATTTACAATAATCCCAATATTAATCGCATTGGCAATTAGATATCTCTTCTTAATGGCATATATTAAAAAGAATGCTGTTAAGCCTATGCAACCAGTGTTAGGATAGTCTATTGACCCCTATAAAATATTACAGTTGAAAGTGTTTTTACTATAATACTAATATCCAAATAATGGCTACGGTGCTTAATGTAATAAAGATCAAATTGAAGTTTTTCAAGAGTATCTTCTTCTGTTACACCATATTTTGCATTTACTTGAGCCCAACCTGTTAGACCAGGTTTTACCAAATGTCTAATTTCATAAAAAGGGATTTTCTCTTTGAGCTGTTCCACAAAAATTGGACGCTCAGGTCTTGGGCCTATTATGCTCATATCGCCCTTAATTACATTGTATAATTGTGGTATTTCATCGATTCTTGATTTCCGTAGAAATCGTCCAAACTTAGTAATTCGACTATCCTTTATTTCTGCATATTGAGCACCTTTTTCTTCGGCATTAATATACATAGTACGAAATTTCCAGATTTTGAAAACGACACCATTTCTCCCCACTCGCTCTTGAGAATAAAATAAAGGCCCGCGATTAGCAACTATATTTCCAACTAAAATAAATGGAGTAATTATTATTCCAGCAAAAATCCCGATAATGGATAATATCAAATCTGTTAAACGATGTATAAATAAATATAATTGATTTTGATTACTTCGGGAAAAAGGGAAATATTTATAAAAATCCCTATCTACGTGTTGTACTGGAATCCTTTTGGTTATTTCTTCATAAACCTGCGTATATTCACGGATGGGTGTTCCATTCTCCAATAATTTTATCAAACTATTTGATAGTTCTGCGGTCATTCCTTTCCCTTCGGGAGTAGCTACAACAACTTCAGAAATTGAGAGTTCTTTAACCGCCAATACTGCGTCAGTAATTTTTATTTCAGAAATTAGATTGGTAGCTTCCTGAGGCAAGGGTTTTAGATCCGTATTTATTACTGCAACCACCATATAATATGGATCGTAACGTTGTATTGAAGAAATTATATTTTCAACGTCTTTTGCTTTTGCAACTAGTAAAATACGTTTATAAAAACGGGAAGAAGAAAGAAAAACTATATATGCATAGCGCCAAAATATTAAGGCAACATTTATAGCCAAGAAAAAATAAACAATCTGCAACCTATTATTTGGTAAAGTAGGCGTATAAAATGGTGTAAGTAAGTAAAACAACACCGTTAACGAGCTAGTAAGAATAATATTCTTGATTACTACCTCTAGCCTACCAGCTTTTTGAAGATCGTAAAGTTCAAAGATGTTTGCAAAAATTGTGAGATAGATTCCCAAAACTATAGACCAAAACCAATTTTGTCCATTTATTCTAAAGTAATCGAAATTAAAAATTATTCCTACAATGTAAAGCACAAAAAGAACAACAGCAATATCTACCGTACGAAGTAAAACCTTTCGCTCAGAAATTTCAAAATGAATTTTTTTTCTGGGTAGCATTGTAAATTTTTGATAAAAGTAGGTATTTAATTAGGCGTCTAAAAGCTTAAACCAAGAATGTTTAACATTGTCCCAATCGAAACTTTCGACTTTAGTTCTGGCATTCGTCGTAATTATATGACTTTCAACGGGATTATTGATTAAATATTTTATTGCATCTATAAATTGCAAACTATTATCAGGTGATACCAATATGCCGTCTTTTCTATCTGAAATAAGAAAAGGCACTCCTCCAACATTTGTTGAAATTACGGGCAGACCCAATGCCATTGCTTCCATCACGCTAACAGGCATATTATCAAAGTTGGTGGTATTTATAAAAATATCAAAGTCCTTGGAAATAGAAATCCATTCTTCTTTGGAAAGTAAACCGGTAAATGAAATTGGTAGATTAAATTTTTCTGCCATTCTCCTACATTTTAGCAGAGATCCGTCTTTATCTGGACCAACCATACAAAGAGACACATAAATTCCTTCAGATTGAAGTTGCTTTACTATTTCAACTGCCAAGGTTGGATTGTAAATTTCGGCGAAAGATCTAACCCAAAGTAATCTTGCTCTTATTTCCTTCCGAAGTTTAAAAGGATATTTTTTTATTTCTATAGTATTTGGAATGTAGGTAAGATTGTTGAACCCTTTTTCGTGAAATTTATGCAGAAGAAAAGCTGACGGCACTACATTTGTTTTTGCACCGTTAAATAATTTTGCACTAAGCTTTTTACTCTTTTCCAATCTTGATTCAAGATTACCGCCACGAAGAATTAGCACGTAAGGTATTTTAAATGTTCTACATAAAGAACCTACTGCAACTGCATAAAGAAAATTTTGAGTGCTATAAGTATCAATTAAAACAATTGAAACCTTATTTCTATATTTAATTGTGGAAACACACATATCCAGCATCCGAAGAACTCTATTGCTTTTTGAAGAAACCGTAACCACATTATAACCTTCTTGATTTAGAAAGCTGCCTAAAGTCTCAATAGAAGTAACAGTATTACCTTTTTTTGAGAGCTTGTTGCCTATGTATAGTATCTTTTTTTTCGACATATTGAACATTTAGTAAACATAGACCATAGATAAATGCAGGTGCCGCAATACGCATGGATGAATGTATAATTGTAAGCCCCCAAAAAATAAAAAATGGTAGAAAAAATATATTCTTTCTACCCGATAATTTTGTAATTATTGGCGAAAAAACCAATAATAGGAGTGCTAGAATTCCAAAAAGACCATGTTCAGAAAACATTCTTGAAACTTCGTTGTGTGATGCACTCGTTATACCTAATTCTTCACTAAACTCCTCTTTCATCCTACCCGCACCAATACCAAAAACTGGGTTTGTTTTAAAAGCATCAATTTCTGTATTGATTAATACTCCACGGCCAGATGTGATATCTCCCTTTTCGCGTCCTAATGCATCTTTACCTACATATCTATTTTCAATTAAACCACCAGTTTGCACTAACGTAAAAAACCATATACCTATTGCCACTGCTGCAATACCAACCAATTTTAATGCTATTTTAGCTTTTGTTAAAACGCCAGTGGAAAAGTAATATGAAATAATAAAAACAAGGGTCATTAAAATTGCAACATAAATACCTCCTCTAGAAAATGTTAATAACGCACGATATGCCATTGCAACTAAAAAAAACATCATTACAAAATGGACAAGTTTGTTTTTATAAGGTAAAAATAGTCTTGACAACAGCATAAAAGAACCTAAGCCTAAAACAGTTGCAACTTGATTTGGACCATATCCACCAGAAAGTGCACTGTTGGATTCAGTGTTCGTCACAACTGATTGAATATCTGGATTATAAAAAGTTACATACACAGTGGTTGCAAGTAATGGAAAGATAAAATAATCCATTATAACTAACATTTCTTGCATTTTGACTTTTCTACCATAACAAAATAAAGCAGAAAAAGCCAAACAGATTGGACCACTAAGATTAAATAAAATACTTTTTCTGAAATTTACATCAGAACTTAAAAGATCAAACGAAACTAAAATCGCTGGCACTAATAATAACAAAAACAAAAAATAAATAATTGCTTTACGGTTAAAGCTTGTGTAGAAAAACCCTAAAATAATAAAAAATATTACTAAATATTTTCCTGTTTCGTAGAATATATAGGCTTTAGTCATCCTGAAAAAAACCTCAGCTCCAATAGCATATGAGCATGCTAAAAGAACTTCTAATTGTTTGTTATTTTTTACAACAATGCGGTATATAAAATATATGACCATTATTAATACATATATCTGCATAATTGGTCTATATATAAATGGAATGACACCAAGACCAAGGTGTATAATAATAGCTTTTAAGGGCTTTAAATGAGTAAAATTAGCTGGTCTGATGAGGTCTTATTTAGTTAATATTTCTAATAAAATTCTGTTGATATAGCGCTTAAAAGTAAATTTTTCTGAAACGTAACGCCCATTAATTGCCATTTTTTTTAAATCCTCTGGAGATTGCAAAGCAATATTCTTTAAAATTTTAATAAGCGTTGCTTTATTTAAAGGATTTATTAAGAAACCATTCTCAGCACTAATATACTGACCTATGCTCGACACATCTGATACAATTGGTATACAACCAAAATTCAATCCTTCAGCAATAACTTTAGGAAAACCCTCTGATGCGCTTGGCAATAAAATAAAATCACATTCATTATAAATTTTAAATACTGCATCTCTGTTAACAAACCCATGAAAACATGCAGGAATATTGTGCTTCGATAAACTCTTTTTATAATGCGCCATTTTAGAACCATCCCCAATGAAATGAATTATTTCAAGGAATGATTTATCTCTAATCGCTGAAAATGTATCTATAATAATTTGAACTCCTTTTTCATCTTCCAGTCTTCCAACAAAGCAAAATGAAAAAGGTTTTTCATAAATCTTGTTTTCAATTACTTTAAATCCTTCTACCCTTTCTTCTAAGGTAAGACATGGATTTTCAAAAGTATAGCAATGTTTTTTTTGGTCCGGCCACTTGCCATTTATCGTAACAATTCGAGATTGTTTTTTTAAGAGATTACGTTGAATTGCATAACCGAGTGGTGGATTTTCTTGAACCCAATTTCCTGCATATTTAAACCATCCCTTCTTATTTTTTTGAAAATAGGTTAAATACGGAATGAGATATGTGCCTATTCCTGTTGGTGTTCTAAGTTGAAAAGCATCTACCTTTTTTAAGGTTTGCCGGACTATATTTATAGTTTTACCAAGATTTTTTAGTATTGAAAATTTACCAATCAAATTTTTACCACCCGAAATTGGTAATGGAACAAACGTAATATTTTTATTTGTGTAAGGCAAAGCACTTGGTGGAGGGATGGATTTGTATAAAAATGCTATGTGATATATCTCTTCAAAATGATTACTTAGGTGGTTTATTTCACTTATTGTAGGTCCCCAACCAACAAGATTGCCATTGGCATCTTTATAGTGTTGTGTATGTGAAATAATGGCAAGTTTCATTTATATGTTTTTTTAGAACTTTCATTTAACACTTTTATATATTTTTCTATAACAACATCCCACCTAAAATTTGTAGACCAAGCCGAGGCATTTTCGGAATAGTTTTGATAGTCATTCAATATATCTTCAACAGCAATGCAAACCTCATCAATATTACCTGGACTAACTAAAATACCCGATTTTCTGTTTTCAATTGCATCCTCAATACCGCATTTTTTTGAACCAATTGCAGGAATTCCCAATGCATTAGCTTCTAAAATTGCTATTCCAAAACCTTCCACATCGCCAAAATCAGTTGTTTCGCTGAGCATTACAAAAATATTGGATTCTTGCAAAAGGGTAATTTTAGTTTTTTCAGATACTTTTCCGTGGAAAAAGATTGATTTATCAACGCCTATTTCCTTAGCCAAATTCATTAGTTTTTCTTGATCTGTCGGGATACCCACAATATGATATTCCAATTTTGGCCATTTTTCTATAAGTTTCGGAAGGGCATTAATCACATTTTTTTGTCCTTTACGTTGGGTAACATTACCTACAGTTATAAGCTTTGGAAATACTGGTTTACTTGTTTGACGAGTATTAGATGGAACATCTAAACTAAAACCATTTGCAATTACTTCGGTTTTTGCCTTTAATAAATCTGGAAGTAAACTTTTAGTAAAGTTAGAAACAGCTATTACACGTTTACATTTCTGAAGGCTTTTGGTTGTAAGTTTATTAGCTGCTTTGCCCTTTAATTGTAGCTCGGATCCGTGGACGATAGCTATAATAGTTTTAGAACTAAGAAGTTTTAAAATATTTACCATCCACAAAGAGAATTTGCCTGAAACCAAAATAATATCATTCTTCTTTGCACTGCTTATTGTTTCCTTTACTCTTTTCAAATAAGTGAAGACAATTAAATTCCTACGCTTAACACGGTTTATTTTGAACGGAAGCGTTTTATCAAAATCATTTTCTTCTCTGCCATCGCTACTACGGATATCGGTAAGTATTGTTACATCATAGCCACTTCTAGTTAAATACAGCGCTAAATTGTATGCATGATTGCCGATACCACCTGGTTGTGGAGGGAATTCCGAAGTTATAAGTAAAACATTATTCGAGTTTGCCAATTTTATCGCCTTCCTTTAATTTAACTGAAGCTCTACGCCAAGAAATAAATACTTGTAAAAGTATTAGAGGAAACAAAAATACCGAGATAACGGCACCAAGCAGCAGCATTTTTTTGTTTTTCTTATATTTATAAGGGATAATGGAAGGCGGTACTGTTTTTATAAGAGAAAGTCTTGCACATTTATTGCCATAATATTTTCTAAAAAAATATAGAACGCTTGGAATTGGTCGGGGTGAAAGAATATTTTTAGGCCTAAAAGCATCCCAACTGCCCATTTCCCTAAGACCTCCGCTGCCAACTTTTAAATGTAATCTTTGCGCTGTAGGATTGCTAATATTTTTATAACCTTCCAAATAAGCACGTAGACCAAATTCGCCATCACCCATACGTTGCTTTTCAAATTGGCGGTCAAATAGTCCTATTTTTCTAAAAACCTCTTTTTTCAAGAGAACATTTCCTGTATCTAATTGATTAGAAATTCTGAAGAACGAATAATTTTCAGGAACTTTTGCACCAACAGTGGAAATTGAAGTTCCCGACGAAATAGCTGAATTAAAATAATCCAAACATTTTAAATGATTACTAATCCAATCCGCTTCTACCCTACTATCATCATCAAAAAGTAAAATGAACTCACTATTCGATAATTTAATAGCTTCATTTCGAGCTAACCAAAGAGCTCTTTCCTCTTGTTGGATTAGTTGAATTTTAAGTTGAAACTGTTTATAAAATTCTGGTTTGAACGGTTTCGATTGGTCAACAATGATAACTTCAAAGTTTTTATAATCTTGTTTTACCAAATCTGCCAATACATCTTTTAAATATTCATATCTATTTAAAGTTGGGATGATAATACTTACAAATGGATTGGACTTTACAAGATAAGATTCAAATTGAAAATAATCTGAGTGGTTAATTGATAACGTTACTTTTTCACCTTGATTGACTTTCTTGCTATTTCGAAAAGCCGAAATTTCCTTAATTGGATTTTTAAAAGTAATTATCCGAAGCATTAAAACATAAACCACCCAAGCCTTATTAAAATACTTTCGAATAAAATAGTATTCATCTAGCAAAGGCAACTTTTCAAATGAAGTATAGTTATTTACATCACCAACGTAACCAAGTTGAACAGCTTGCCAAGAAAGATCATATTCTAAGGCAGTTTTACTAATAAAATTTTGATCACTATTTAATTGTTCCAAAATTTGATCTGGCAAATTTGAAACTATAGGAAATATAGAAGTGCCATTTTTGCGATAAAGCTGAAAATAGTTGGTAGGCTGTAAATATTTTAGGAAGTTGAAAAGCACTTTAATTTTTTAATGAATATTCTTAATATCTGGTAACGGGGCATTTTGCTCATTTCCCTTTAAATAATTGGGATAATCCTTATCAATTGGTAAAAGTAAAAGATGACATTTTCCTCTATTTTTTACAGTTTCAGATGTTGTCAGTTTTTCACCCGTTTTGAGATACCAAACATTGTAACCCATATCCGTTGCCCACGCAATCATTTTATTCGCTGCCTCTTTCATACTTAGATCGACAACATCGTGCATCTCAATAAAAAATGTGCATTTAGTTTCTAAAGCTATTTTTTTAGCCCCTTCCATCACAAACGTTTCTGCACCTTCAACATCTATTTTTACAAGATCTGGGGAAAGGGCATAATATTCAAAAAGATAATCCAAGGTTACTGTATTTACTTGGGAAAAGGAATTAATGGCGGCTGCAGATTCTGCGTGGCTTGCGTGCATACTACCGGCTGCACCGGATCCTAAAGTATAGAATTTTATAGTTTCATTATTTTTATTGCTTACAAACCCGCAATAGCATTTGGCATTAAAACCAAGGTTATTGTTAATTAAATTTCCCATTGCCTTTTGCAAGGCAAACGGATTTGGATCTATCAATATATATTGCCTATCAGCATCCTGGATTAGAGCCAACAATGCTGTATATCCAACATTAGCGCCAATATCATAAATTGTTTTATGGTGTTTTGCCAAATAGAAAAACCAAGCATCATCCTGATCTGTTTTAGACCTTATTGTTCCTGCAAATGTTTTTAGTGTTAGACCACATAAAGATGACGTTAACATGCTGTTTTTTTCGCCTGTAATAGAAAAATAAATGCCAGATAACCACTTTTTAAATTTCATGAAAGATAGTATTATAAAATCCTTTTAGGTTTAGTTTCTCTTTCCATAGGCTTCTATTTTTTTGTTGTAAATCTATAAAATCTTTAGTTGTTAAATTTGAATGAAAATCGTTTACTTTTTCCGCAATATACTTCCTTTCACTTTCTTCAACCCAAACCACGTGCTCCTTCCAATTAATAGTATTATCCAAAGGCAATAAACAATCCGTATTTACAAAAATTGGAATTCTTCCCAAAGCCAATGTTTCATACAACCGTACAGAGAAATTACCACCACCGCGTACGCATAGCACATAATCACTACACTGGAGATTATCATAAAATTCTTGGGTCGTTTTTTCCTTGTCCTTTTGGTTTGTAACGCCTGCCCTATATTTTTTCCGAAATATAAAGTTTGAATTTACTTCATCGCTT
Organism: Flavobacteriales bacterium; assembly: GCA_038259825.1. Lineage (GTDB taxonomy): Bacteria > Bacteroidota > Bacteroidia > Flavobacteriales > Flavobacteriaceae > JBBSOK01. Next base: position 177 of record JBBSOK010000085.1, on the reverse strand, counting down.
TTTATAAATTGATGTAAAAGGTAGTGGCGTAATTTTGAAGTGCTAAATAACGGTTGAGGTAACAATTTACGTAATCCAAAACTAAATTGAATATTTCGAAGAAAGGATCTCGTAACTTCTTTAAATTCAAGGAAGAGACCACCATTAGCTTGACCACAAAAACCAATGGTTGGTTTT
>JBBSOK010000084.1:0-12435 GCA_038259825.1 Flavobacteriales bacterium | reverse complement strand
GAAATAATACAAATTTTATAACCTTTTTCAACCGCATCTTTTAGGGCGTAGCCGTCTTTTATATTCATCGTGCGGAACATTTCGCCTTGTGTGTTTACTTGGATTGTTCCGTCCGTAAGGACGCCATCAATATCAAAAATAAAACAAGTTATATCTTTTAAGTACTGTTTGTAGCTCTTTTCCATTGCAATGTTTAAGTTTTAAGTATTGTTTAGGGGATAAATATATAGCATCCAGACATCGTAAACTTACTCAAGTTCTTTTTGAGTATTTATAATCCCATTAGTCAGTAAGGTATATATTTCTTTGTATTCGGCGCTGTGAAGCAAATGTAAATGTTTTTCAATTGTTTTAAAATCGTTTCTTTTCGCAGGACCTGTTTGCGAATCTTTTGGCGAAAGGTTTTCAATTTTTGAAGCAGTTTCAGCAATTAAAGGACTTAAAAGACTGAAAGGCAAGTTTTCTTCCTTTAAAATATCGCTCCCAATTCCATATATATAATTTGTAAAATTGTTTACGAAAACTGCAGCAAGGTGTAATTTCTCTCGTTTTTCAGAAGAAATTTCTATAACGTTATCTGAAAGTATGCTTCCTAGCTTTTGTAGTAATTCTAAATCGTTTTTATTTTCAGCTTCAATACAAATAGGCACATTTTTGAATTGAACTTCGCACGACTTAGAAAAGGTTTGTAAAGGGTAAAAAACACCTCTTCTATTTTTATTTGAAAGTGTTTTCAAAGAAACGCCGCCAGAGGTATGGACAATCAATTTATTTTCCAAGGAAAGCGCTTCAGAAAAATCTTGTATAGCATCATCTGCAATTCCGATTATATAAACATCAGCTTCACTAATTTCTGCAATATTTTGGGTAAATTTCTTGCTATCAATAAAATCTATAACGTCTATTTTACTTCTATTATATATTTGAATAACAGATACTTGTTTATTTTTATATAAAGCTTTACATAAGTTGATATTTACGTTTCCAAATCCTAAAAAAATTACATTAATCATAAGCCGAAGGTAATCATTTTTATAAATTTTGACATTAGTTGGTGGAAAATTTTATTGAAGTTGCAATCTCAATTCAATCCGTTAAATACTATAAATATGGTATATTTTAACACTACGTTATCGTTGCTAATTGCTTATTTTTGCACTAAAATTATTGCAATGCAAAAGAAGTTAGCTTCCATTCTTTTTTCTACCCGATTAACCGCTATTTTATTCCTTGTTTTTTCTGCCGCTATGGCGGTTGGAACCATTCTCGACATCGGTTTTGAAAATTCTCCTTCTCCTTACACTAAAGAATTAATTTATGATGCGTGGTGGTTTGAAGCCATTTTACTCATCTTTGTTATCAATTTTATTGGTAATATATTTAGGTTTAGACTACTCCGAAAGGAAAAGCTAACTACTTTAACCCTTCATCTTTCATTTATTTTAATATTAATAGGTGCTGGTGTTACACGATATATTGGTTATGAAGGTGCAATGAGTATTAGGGAAGGTGAAAGCAGCAACAAAATTCTTTCTGAAACTACTTATATAAAAGGCTTTATTGATGGAAGTTATGAAGTAGACGGAGTACAACAACGTAGGTTAATTCAACCAAAAAAACTTAGACTTTCGCCTAGACTTGATAACGACTTTTCAATAGCAACCACCTACGCAGATCAAGATATAACGATCAATTTTAAAGAGTTTGTGCAAAACGCAAAAAAGGGATTAATTGCAGATGAAAATGGAGAGGAATATCTCAAAATTGTTGAAGCAGGCGATGGTAATCGTCATGACCATTTCTTAAAAATTGGCGAAGTCCAAAATATACATAATATTCTTTTCGCATTAAACAAACCTACAGACGGCGCGGTTAATATTACATATAATACTGACGGTAGTTTTGATATTGAATCACCTTTTGAAGGGTCGTATATGAGGATGGCCGACCAAATGAAAGGCGAAGTATTAGCAGACAGTCTGCAACCATTGCAGTTAAGAAGCCTTTACCAACTTGCCGAAATGCAATTTGTAATTCCCGATCCAATAATGAAGGGTAAATACGCAGTAGTTGCCGCTACAAAGGAAGAGCCCTCAAATCAAGATGCTTTAATTGTGGATGTAACTTCTGGTGGCGAGACAAAAACAGTGGATTTGCTTGGAGGAAAAGGTTCGGATCCGGATCCAACGGAGGTTGAAATTAACGGTATGAAAGTTTATTTAACCTACGGAAGTAAAGTGTACGATTTGCCTTTTAGTATTAAATTGAATGATTTTATCGCCGATAAATATCCAGGAACCGAAAGCAGTTATTCCGCTTTTAAAAGTAAAGTAACCGTAAATGATAGCTCTACCGAATTTTTCGATACGGATATTTATATGAATAATGTGTTGGATCATAAAGGCTATCGTTTTTTCCAATCTGGTTTCGATCCGGATGAAAAAGGAACTATTCTTTCCGTTAATCACGATTTTTGGGGAACTTGGATAACTTACATTGGATATTTTTTACTTTATCTAGGTCTGATGGCAATTCTATTTGATAAAGGTTCCCGCTTTGGAGATCTTAAAAAAATGTTGGATAAGATTAAAAAGAAAAAAGCGACTATTACTTCGATAATAGTTCTATTCTTTTCTCTAAGCACATTTGCTCAAAACCCTCCAGAACCAGAACATTCCAGAGCCACAAAAGCGCAAATTGACAGTATAATCAAAGTGAATATTGTTAGTAAAGAACACGCTACAGATTTTGCAAAATTGATTATACAGGATGATGGGAGAATGAAGCCTGTTAACACTTTTGCCAGTGAATTATTACGAAAAATAAGTAGAAGCGATCATTACGGCGAATTAGACGCAAACCAAGTGTTTATGTCTATGACCGAATTTCCAAGACTTTGGGTCGAAGTTCCATTAATTACGCTAAAAAGAGGAAATGATAGTATCCGAAAAATTGTAGGCGTGCCCGATGATACAGAGCAAATTTCCTTGATGGATTTATTTGATGATAAAGGAAATTTTAAGCTTGAGCCATATCTAAAAGAAGCAACTTCAACCACAAATCCAAATCAATTTCAGAAGGATTTTATAAAAGCGTACGAAAACTTTTTTCTGTTGAATCAAGCACTTGGTGGCGGTATCTTAAAGATTTTTCCAATACCCAATGATCCGAACGATAAATGGGTTTCTTTTCCTGAATTAAAAGACGCAAATATTAAAGGAATGGATAGCCTTTATACAAAAAATATTCTCCCTTTATATTTTGAAAGCGTTAAGAACGCAAGAATATCGGGAGATTACAGTAAAGCCGATGAATTTTTAGGGAGTATAAAAAACTTTCAGAAAAAATATGGAAGTGAAGTTTTACCTTCTGAAAATAGAATAAAAGCTGAAATCCTATATAATAAAGTAGACATATTTAATAGACTTTTTCATTACTTCACGATGTTTGGGATATTAATGTTTATAGCATTAATCATTCAGATTTTTAAAGAAGGAAAAGTAGTTTACTGGATAATAAAATCCTGTAAAGTAGCCATATGGATTATGTTTATCCTCATGACAATTGGTCTTGCCGCAAGATGGTATGTAAGTGGTCACGCGCCTTGGAGTGATGCGTATGAATCTGTTATATATGTAGCTTGGGCAACCGTTTTCTTTGGTTTGGCTTTTGGCCGCAAAAGTGATTTAACTGTTGCTTCAACAGCATTTGTTGCGGCAATAATATTATGGGTAGCGCACGAAAATTGGTTGGATCCGTCTATAGCTAATTTGCAACCAGTTTTAGATAGTTATTGGTTAATGATACATGTTGCAGTAATTGTTGGAAGTTATGGGCCGTTTACATTAGGAATGATTCTAGCAATGACAGCGTTATTGCTAATGATTTTTACAACAAAAAAGAATTTCGTAAAAATGGATTTGAATATAAAAGAAATATCCATTATCACGGAATTAGCTTTAACAGTTGGTTTGGTGATGTTAACAATTGGAAACTTTTTAGGTGGCCAATGGGCAAATGAAAGTTGGGGAAGATACTGGGGATGGGATCCTAAAGAAACGTGGGCACTTATTAGTATTATGATTTATGCCTTCGTAATCCACGCCAGATTAGTGCCAGGTTTACGCGGAAAATGGACGTTTAACGTTATGGCATTGTTCGCCTATGCTTCAATAATGATGACCTACTTTGGTGTGAACTTTTACTTAAGCGGCTTACACAGTTACGCCAGTGGAAATGCTCCTGCAACACCAACGTTTGTCTGGTATTTAGTAATATTCTGTTTAGTATTAAGTATTATTTCCTTCTTCAGATATCGAAAGTTTTATGGGAAGAAAAGTGAAATTATAAAAAAATAGAGATTTTTAAAACAGAAAATAACGTCTGTTTAAAGTGATAATTAAAATAACCAAAAATTCTTGAATCAATTATAATTCTTGAATTTTTGGTTATTTTTTTCTAAAATTTATTTTTTAATAAATTCTTAAACCATATCCTCTGGCTTCACCCATTCATCAAATTCTTCAGCGGTCACATATCCTAAATTAACAGCTTCTTCTTTTAATGTTGTACCATTTTTATGTGCAGTGTTCGCAATTTCAGCAGCTTTATAATAGCCTATTTTTGTATTTAAAGCTGTTACAAGCATCAACGAATTGTCAAGTTGTTTTTTTATAACGCTATAATTAGGCTCAATTCCTTGTGCGCAATGAACATCAAAAGAAACACAAGCATCGCCAATTAATTGTGCAGATTGTAAAAAGTTTGCGGCCATAACGGGCTTGAATACGTTTAATTCATATTGACCTTGCATTCCACCAACTGCAATAGCCATATCATTTCCAATTACTTGTGCACAGACCATTGTTAAGGCTTCGCATTGTGTAGGATTAACTTTTCCAGGCATAATAGATGAGCCAGGTTCGTTTGCTGGGATATTGATTTCGCCAATACCGCTCCTTGGACCGCTGGCAAGCATCCTTATATCGTTAGCAATTTTGTTTAATGAAACCGCCAATTGTTTTAATGCACCGTGGGATTCTACTATAGCATCGTGAGCTGCAAGAGCTTCAAATTTATTTTCGGCAGTTATAAAAGGTAAATCTGTAAATTTTGAAATGTATCCTGCAACTTTTACATCATAGCCTTGTGGAGTATTTAGACCTGTGCCGACTGCTGTTCCGCCTAAAGCTAATTCAGCTAAATGTGGCAAAGTGTTTTTAAGTGCTTTTAAGCCGTGTTCTAATTGTGAAGCGTAACCGCTAAATTCCTGACCAAGTGTTAGAGGTGTGGCATCCATAAGATGCGTGCGGCCAATTTTAACAACCTTCATATACTCCTTTGATTTTGAAACCAATGTTTTATGAAGTTGGGAAACTCCGGGAATGGTATTTTCGATCAATTTTTTATAGGCAGCAATATGCATTCCAGTAGGAAATGTATCATTGGACGATTGGCTTTTATTTACATCATCATTTGGTTGAAGCGTTTTATCTCCTTCGCCAATTGTATGACCAGCTATTTGATGAGCACGGTTTGAAATAACTTCATTTACATTCATATTACTTTGCGTACCACTACCAGTTTGCCAAATAACCAAAGGAAATTGATCATCGTGTTTTCCAGCTAAAATTTCATCACAGACAACGGAAATGTGATCTCTTTTTTCTGAAGAAAGTACTCCAAGTTCACAATTTGCATAAGCAGCGGCTTTTTTTAAATAGGCAAAACCGTAAATAATTTCTAATGGCATTGAAGCTTTCGGGCCGATTTTAAAATTTTCGAAAGAGCGTTCCGTTTGTGCTCCCCAAAGTTTATTGGCTGGTACTTTTACCTCGCCCATTGTATCTTTTTCTATTCTATATTCCATTTTATTTTATTTCAGTGTGTAACAAAGGTAAAGGTTAGGGTGGCAGTTTTCAAAACTAGCCTTTATTATTTTATTTGATTTTTTTTTCAATTATCACTATTAAGACAGAACATTATTAGTAGTTAATTACTTGTGAATAAAAATAAATGTTTCTTTTACATTCTTATAAAACTGTATTATCTTTGGCTCATCATTTAAAAAGCGATTATTATGTTCGAATTTGACCAATATTTAGGATTTTTAGCATTTTTAACAATTTTGACCATTGGTTTTTGGTTGATGTTTTTTCTTGTGGGAATTATTCCTTACTGGATTGGTGGTGCTGCAATAGAGGCTTTTAAAGAGAAAAGAGAAGCAAAAAGAAGAGAAGAAGAATTAAAATAAACTCTTACATTATATAAATAGAAAAAGGAAGCTAATTGGCTTCCTTTTTCTATTTAGTACTCTTTAAATTCAAAGAATGTAAATTGCAGTTTTGGTTTCAAGATAGTTTACCCTTCAAAATCATCTCCGCCGCCACCATTTGTATTTGGTCTTTGTCGCTGTTTTTTCTCATTAAATCGATAAGTAAATGAAACATTAAATTGTCGCTCTCTCCATTGAAATTCACTTTCACTAATAAATGTATTTGTAGTAGTTAAAGATCTTCTTTTTCTACTATTTAAAATATCACTAACATTGAATGTTATAGTTGCATTGTCATCAATTATATCTTTGCTTAAGGCTCCGTCCAAACTTAAGATACCTTCAGATTCTGTTTGTGCATTATTGTCTGGTCCACGATAAAAGACATTTGTTTGCCAATCTATATTGCCAGGTAGCGTAACTTTTGCGCTGCCTCTAGCAAAGTAGCTGCTGTTTTTATTACCATAATCAACATTATTAAACACACCTTCCTTAATAAAACTAAAATAATTAAAACTTCCGTTTAATCGAAGCCATTTGGTAGGGTTGTAGAGAATGCCCAATTCAAAACCGTAACGTTGGTTGGTTGCCAAGTTAATAGGAATTGTTCTAATAATAGGAATTCCGTTTGGCGTTACATTTCCGGTATCTTCCTGAATACGCTCAAAAGCATCCGTCTCATATTGATAGTAGATTGAAGAAGTTAACGTTAAGTCCTTCCATCGTCTTAAATATCCTAAATCAAAAGCACTAGAATATGCAGGATTTAAATCTGGATTACCTTGAAAAACATTGGTTTCACTAGATCTAGAAGGGAATGGATTAATGAAAAATCCACGAGGTCTATTTATACGTCTGTTGTAACCTAAAGTAAAGTTTTCTCTTTCATTGGTCTCTAAAGTAATATTAACGGTAGGGAAGAGGCCCAAGTAATTTTTGTCGAAATCAAGAACCAAAGGTGCGGTTCCATCTGTTGCTATATTAACAGCATCAACTTTTCCTTTCAATTGAGTATTTTCCATTCTTAAACCGAGCAAAAATGAAAACTTTCCAATCTTATTTCCGTATTGTGAATAAACTGCTGTTACATTTTCATTGTAAGTAAAAATGTTGGAAAGACTGTCGTTTCTGTTGAATTGTCCAGAAAGTCCTATTTCTTCAAGAAGTGTATAATCATTTATTGTTTCTTCATATTCTCCGCTAAAACCTGCTTCAAATTGTGCGTTTTCTCCAATAGGCAAAACGTAATCTGCATCAATCGAATAGTTGTTTTGTTCTTCCAATGAAATTACGTCTTCATCTGAAAGCCTCTGGAAAACAGGAAAATTGTTTTCTTCCGTTATAAAAGAACGTTGTCTTTCCTTATCATTATCATATTGAAGATCAACATTTAATTGGTGTCCATCATTATTAAATTTCGTAATATAGTTAAGTGAAACTTGATACGTTGTATCTCTTTCTGTCTGTATTTCTTCTCGAATACGTGTAAGTGCAATATCGTTACTGGCATCAAATTCGGTTGTATTGTTCGTTGTAATATCTCTATCATTTCCTAATTGAAGAAAACCTGAAGCAGTTAAAGACGTTTTTTCGGATAAATAGTATTCAATACCCAAGTTAGTATTGAAACCCCTATTTAATCTGTCATAATCTCTTGTTTCAGTAACTAAGGGATTTATAGCGTTTCCTCCTAAATATCGATTTTCAAAAAAAGCATTTCCAGGCGTTTTTCTATATTGAACTCCTGTCGTATTAAATATATTGAATTTATCGGTGCGTAGATTTATATTAGCTGAAAAATTACTTTGTAGTGGAACACCATAATTTGCAGTTATAGAACCGTTAAGGCCTAATGTTTTCTCTTTTTTAAGAATAATATTTAAAATACCTGCTGTTCCTTCAGCATCATATCTAGCAGATGGCGAAGTAATAACTTCAACTCTTTCAATTGCATCTGCTGGTAAAGAACGTAAAGCATCGGTAGATCCAAATCCCGCAATTGCAGAAGGTTTTCCATTAATTAATATCCGAACATTTTCATTTCCACGTAGCGCTATTGCTCCGTCAACATCCACCGTTACAGAGGGTACGTTATTTAAGGCGTCACTAACGGTGGCTCCACCAACAGTAAGGTCTTTACCGATATTATAAACTTTTTTATCTAGGCGTACACTTACTTCAGTGGTTTCCGCACGTATTACAACCTCGTTTAGGCTGGCAGCATCTGCACTTAATGCAATGGTTGGTAAGTTTGTGTTCTTAAGTAGTTTTTGGCCGTTTCGTACTTCGGTTTTAAAAGATATAAATTCAAATTGCACTTTATAGACACCTGCAGGAACATCTATTTTATATTCTCCGGTCTGGCTGGTAATACCTCCTGTAACAATTTTTCCCTGAGGATCTGTAAAAGAAACGGTAGCATATTCTAGCGGTTGCCCTGTATCCTTATCTAATACTTTTCCAGTAATTGTAACATCTCTTTCGGGTGTTGTTTGGGCTTGTAATACTACTGAAGTTAATAGTAAAAGTAAGATAAAGAAATTTTTCATAGTCTATTTTAAAAGTAAGACCATGAAAATACTCTTGGGTTTAAAAGAGATACGCCAAAATATTGTTAATAAAATTTATTTAACACCAATCAAGATAATCTGATATAAAAAGAGTAGGAATTTTTATATTTATAAAAATATTTTAATTTTTAATATGTAATTCTCAAATCTTACAATATTTCTAAAACATTTTCGGGTGGTCGTCCAATTATCGCCTTGGTTCCTTTTACAACAATCGGTCTCTCTATAAGAATTGGAAAATCCTCCATTGCCTTTATAATTTGAGAATTATCCAAACTTTTATTTTTAAAGTTTTCTTTCCACACACTTTCATTCTTCCTAACTAAATCAACTGGCTCAATATATAGAAGTTCTATAAGTTGTTCAATTTCTTTGGTATCCAGCGGGTTATCTAAATATCTTACAATTTCAATGGTTTCGCCCGCTTCTTCGAGTAATTTTAGAGTTTCACGGCTTTTTCCACAACGTGGATTATGATAAATAGTTGTCATGTTTTTTGTATATGATTTTAAATGTTTAGAAAGTAGAGGTCGTAATAAAATCTAGCCCAAGATTATTTTTAAAATAAAATTAATTTTCCCCCAATTTCAATTCCTTTTTTAAAGCTGAAACATTTTATATGTTTGGTGTACTTTTTTAATTACAGACTCAGTTCTGTCTGCGTGCGTATCACTAATAAATAATTGCCCAAAATTTTCTTTATCAACCAACGTAATTAAATGTTCAACTCGTTGTTCGTCCAGCTTATCAAAAATATCATCCAGTAATAAAATAGGATTTAATTTGCTTTGTTTTTTGATAAAATCGAATTGAGCTAACTTTAACGCAATTAAAAAAGATTTTTGTTGCCCTTGGGATCCAAACTTTTTAATGGGATGTCCATCAATTTCAAAAACCAAGTCATCTTTATGTATTCCAAAATTGGAATATTGGCTGTAGCGGTCTTTTTGGGTGTTTTCTGTTAGTAATGAAAGTAAATCTTTTTCAAATAATTGACTTTCATAAGTCAACATAACAGCTTCGTTTCCGCTACTTATTGCTTTATAACGGTCTAGAAAAATAGGAATGAACAATTCTATAAAAGCCGCTCTCTTTTCAAAAATCTTCGTACCGTATTCAGTTAGTTGGAGATTGTAAATTTCCAATGCATCTTTATTAAAACTATTATTGGCCGCAAAATATTTCAGCAGACTATTTCTTTGCGCCAACACCTTATTATAGTTGAGAAGGGTTTGTAAATAGTGGGAATCTCCCTGTGATATTACGCCATCCATAAATTTCCTACGCGTATCACTACCTTCAATTATTAAATCCCTGTCTGCTGGCGAAATAATTACAAGCGGTAAAAAGCCAATATGCTCGCTGAATTTGTCATATACTTTACCGTTTTTCTTGATAATTTTCTTTTGGCCTCGTTTTGCGCTCACAACAACTTTTTCGGGCGCGTCTTTTCTTTCATAAATTCCTTCAACCACAAAAAACTCTTCATCGTGCTTTATATTCTGGCTTGTAATAGGATTAAAATAGCTTTTGCCGAAGGAAAGATGGTAGATTGCATCCAACGCATTTGTCTTGCCAACCCCATTATTACCTACAAAACAATTTATTTTTGGGTCGAATTGAAAGCTTTCGGCTTCAAAATTTTTATAGTTTAATAAAGACAGTGATTGTAAAATCATAGTATTGAATAAGTTGCAAAATTATTTTTTTGTGGAATGTATTGCGAAACGCTTCTGCAAATTATTAAAAAATAAGAAATATTAATCCTTTTAAATTCCATTTAAAATTTTATTTTTGCCCATCAATTTATAAAATTATGGCAACGTACAATAAACGAGGATATAAACCGAAAAACAAAGCTGAAAAAGACGAGCAGTTTGAAGACGAAAGCACAACAGCTGAAGTTTTTAACACCTTAGATGAAGGCGCATCGAAAACAGAAGCTTGGGTTGAAAAAAATCAAAAGTTTATTCTTGGATTTATAATTATTGCTGCAGTTGCTGTCTTGGGCTTTTTTGTATATACTGAATATGTTCAAAAACCGAAAGAAATTGAGGCGATGAATGAAATGTACCAAGCTCAAACTTATTTTGAAGAGGCTTTAGCGGCAACTTCAAAAGATTCATTATTTAATTTAGCGTTAAATGGTGGAGAAGGTAAATTTGGTTTTGTGGATATAATTGAAGAATACAGCGGAACAGATGCAGCGAACCTTGCAAATTATTACGCAGGTATGTCTTTCTTGAACACAAATAAATATCAAGAAGCAATTGATCATTTAGATAAATTTAATAGTGATGACGAAATTTTAGCGCCGCTTGCACAAGGAGCTATCGGTGACGCTTTTGCACAATTAAATCAACAAGACGAAGCTTTAAAATATTATGAAAAAGCTGCAACAATGCGTACTAACGAATTTACAGCCCCGCGTTTTTTATTAAAAGCTGGAATTACTGCAATGACTTTAGGCCAAACGGATGAAGCTTTAAATCATTTCGCAAAAATTACAGAAGACTATCCAAAATCTCTTGAAGCTACTAAAGCCTTACTTTACAAAGGGCAGGCAGAGGCAATGAAGAAATAAAATGGCTACAGAAAATAATAATTTATCGGTTTATGATAAGGCAACAATCCCAAATGCGAAGAACTTCAAATTTGGGATTGTTGTTTCAGAGTGGAACCACAGTATAACCCAAGGAATGTTTCAAGGCGCTTTTGATGCCTTGTTAGATTGTGGAGCCATAAAAGAAAACATTGTACGTTGGAATGTACCTGGTAGTTTTGAATTAATCTACGGTTGTAAGAAAATTGCTGAAAGCTACGAAATGCTGGACGCAGTAATAGCTATAGGTAGCGTAATACAAGGCGAAACAAAACATTTTGATTATGTATGTGAAGCCGTTGCACAAGGCATTAAAGACTTAAACGTTCACGGAAAAATACCAGTAATTTTTTGCGTTCTTACGGATAACAACATTCAACAATCAATTGACCGAAGCGGTGGTAAACACGGCAATAAAGGCACTGAAGCCGCAATTGCAGCTATTAAAATGGCGCAATTGGTGAAAGATTCTAAGTTTTAAAATTTACTTTCAAAAATTTAAAGTAGAAAGTCCAAATTCATAATTTGAATTTGGACTTTTTTATTGTTTCAAAATTATTTCCCTTTCAAATTCTATTCTATTTGAATACAAGGATTTGATTAATTTCAAATACCACCTATTTTTTGAAAACTACCAATTGTAGATTTTTTTGGTATTATTCTTGTTTTTAAAAAATCTCACTTCGGTATATAATTCATAATTCTGACTTCATAATTCTAAATTGAAATTAGTACCTTTGAAACATAGATGTTATGGGAATTTTAGGTAAAAGAAAAAATAAAAAGTACGGTTATACGCCACGTTTTTACAACAATGAAGCTGAGGGAAGTCCGTATGCTATGGAGCATAAATTTGACAAGTTTCGCAGTACCGTTGGAGGTAATGTAGGTTTAAAAGGTAAGTTGGTAAGTGCTTGGGACGACTTACGCAGCAAGCAGGATAAAAACGTAAAACTTCGTATTTTAGTAATCATTTCATTATTAGTTCT
>JBBSOK010000083.1:0-12655 GCA_038259825.1 Flavobacteriales bacterium | reverse complement strand
TTTAGAATGAGATCTATGACGGTATCATTTCTTGTACATCATCTCTTTCAACATTATACAACAGGAGCCACTTGGCTTGCAAGACAATTCTTAGATTTTGAACCAGGAATACATTATGCACAATTTCAAATGCAGGCTGGTTTTACGGGCACTAATAAAATCCGCATTTATAATCCCACCAAAAATGCAACCGACCACGATCCCGAAGCTGTTTTCATAAAAAAATATGTTCCAGAATTGAAAAATTTACCAAATAATTTGGCAATCGAACCTTGGCTTATTACACCAATGGAGGAAGAAATGTACAGCTTCAAAATTGGCAAAAATTATCCAAAGCTAATTATAGATATGAAAATTACAAGAGCGCACGCCTTGAAAGAACTATATGGAACACGTAAAAATTCAGTTACCCAAAAAGAAAAGCAACGCATATTGGATATTCACACGTTAACAAATAGAAATCTTTAAAATTTATCTATTAGCTGATAAAAGAATCTTTCTAATTTTTTAATCTCAACCTAATCGGACCTTTTAATTTTGAAGGTAAATCTTTTTGAATTATTTCCTTTTGCATAACAACAAGCTTATTTTCTTTAATTAATATATCTGCTTCTTTTCGGATTTCATCCATTTTATCTCGCCAATAGTTAGGAAATAATTGGCGGGCAACTTCAGAAGGGCAAAAAGTTTTTTCCAAACCCCGTTCATCTGCTAATTTTAAAAGACTAATTTTAAAATTATTCAAAGTAAAAAGTAATTGTTTTGATTCAAAAAGACTATTTTATTTAAGGTAAATCATTAAGAAAAATCCATTCCCAAAGAAAGATCAATTGTATTTGGCGTGGCAATATCTCTAGGCTTAATTAATGAATATGGATTTGTGCTTTGAGATATCAAAGAATCTGGCAATTCCTCGAAAAAGTATTTGGAATTACCACTAACATCATCCTTCGCATTTACTGTGTTTATTGAATTTGTATCTCTTGTAATATATAATTCATTTTTTGCTCTCGTTAAAGCAACATACAAAACCCTTCTATCTTCTTCAATACTTTCTTCATTGTCTAAATTCCACGCGCTGGGATAGACTTTTGGTGAAACATTTAAAACATAACAAACGTCAGCTTCCAAACCTTTGGCAGAATGCACAGTGCTAATAACAACGTGGTCTTTTATTTCACTATCATTTAATTGCGAACCTTCCAAAACAGGATTTCCATTTAATTGCTTTGCATTTTCGAGAATTCCTTCAGAAATTAATTGTCCGATTGATGCATAATTGTCACCCAACATTTCCAGAACCGGAAAATCTGATTTTCGCTTTTCTTCCCAATCTTTTCTGTACTTAAAAGCCAAGGAAAGTTCCATTTTTGAGTAGGTTTCCTGTAATGCTAATTTTACGTTGCCAGAATTCAACAGAATTGTATTGTAGATATCTGAAATTTTCTCACCGTCTGTCCCGCCAATACAATCGGCTATATTTTCGGCGCAATCCAGCGGGTCCTTAAAATCTAAAATTTTAGAAAGATATTTTCCTGCCTTTATTTCTCCGATTCCGTCCCAAAAAGTTAAGAAACGCATCCAACCAATTTCGTCAAAAAGATTATTAACAACCCGAAGTGCCGAAATAACATCTTTGATGTGTGCAGCTTCCATAAATTTTCTGCCACCATACGTTACATATGGAATCTTCTTTTGAATAAAAACAGCCTGCAAAGGCTTTGTATAATAAGTAGATTTTGAAAGTATTAAATGATCAGCAAAATTTTTGTTGTTCTCAGTGAAATTTTCGAGAATATTTTCAGCAATAAAATTAGCTTCTTCCCACTGGCTGGTAACATTTAGAAGTTTTGGTTTAATACCTTCACCTCGTGTTGAAACTAATTTCTTTTTATAATCTAAAGGCGATTCATCTAACAACCAATTACTAAGATCTAAAATTTCCTGCGTAGAACGGTAATTTTTATCGAGAATTAAAGTCTCTGAATTTGGAACACGCTCTTTAAATAAATGCACATTTTTATAATCTGCACCTCGAAAGGAATAAATGGACTGCGCATCATCACCCACACAATAAAATTTGGCAATTTCTACAAATGGTTCAAGCAAATGCCATTGTAGCGGATTGGTATCCTGAAATTCATCAATCAATAAATGTTTTACTTGTTGGGATAAAATAGTGCGCGCTTCTTCATCATTTCGCAATCTGTTGGCAACAATCAGCAATAAATCATCATAATCTATATATCTTCCTTCTGCTTTTTTCTGTTGATATGCTTTTAACAGCACTTCAACTTTGGGTCGGATTATATCAATTTCGTCGTTTGTTTCTTCATCTGTTTTTCCTTTAAAAACCTTTTCACGAATTGAATTGGTTAAATTTTGGCGCGTATTTCTTCCAAAAGAGTAAATGTCCAGCAACTGTTGAGGTTTTATGCGTATGCCTTTGTATTCAATAATTTGGTCACCACAAACCATTTTCATAACGCTCAACTGGTCGTCTGGATCAATAACTGTATATGATGCAGCGCCAAATAAATTTGGATAGCGCACAATTAATTGATTGCACCATGAATGAAAAGTAGAACCATTCAAGCATTGTGCTTCATTTGAGGAAAGCGAAGATTTTACCCTTTCAACAATTTCACTTGCCGACCTTTTTGTAAAAGTAAGAATCTGTATTTTTTTTGGTGGCGTTCCATTTTCAATTAAATAAGCAGCCCTACCAACAATGCACCTTGTTTTTCCAGTTCCTGCACCTGCAAGTACCAACAGATGTTCTCCTTCAAATTCTACTGCTTTTTTTTGTTTTTCGTTAAGTATGTGATTTTCCAATTTCGCCTTTTTTGTAAAGATAAATATTAATTAGCTGTTAGGAATATTTCCAAGTATCGGAATTATTCCTATTTTTGACGCTATGCAGTTTATTTATCTCCAGACGGTTCAGATTAAGAAAAATACTGAAATTCCATATCGAATTTTACTGCTTTCGGAAGAAATTAACCTAGAAACAATTCAGTTTAAAATTAGACCGGAAATTTCTATTCCGAAGAAAATATATGAATCCTGTAAACTAGATAGAAATGAATTTTTACAAGCTCGTCCTTTCTGTGATATTGCGGATGATTTGATTGAAGTGTTTCAAAATGAAAAATTGGTTTTCTTCAATTCACCTCAATTTTATTTGTTGAAAAGTCAATTTAGAAAGATTGGATATATATTTAACGTTAAACCAATCTACATTACCAATCCAAAAACGGCTGAAGATTTTATTAAAAGTCTTCCAATAACATTAAAGATATCAAAAAATGGAATACACGGATTGGAATTTGGAACAATTTTATTAAATGCGATGCGGGATTTCTTTTTAGGAAATTCTAAACTGAAAGAGCGCGCAGTAAAAAGTGTTTCTGAAAATGCAGTATTCAATAGCTCGCAATATAAAGGAACTGCCGGCGTATATTATTTTTTTGATGTGGACGATAGCGTTATCTACGTAGGTAAAGCTAAAAATTTGAAGAAGAGGTTACAAAGTCATTTTTCAAACGCAGAAAAAAATAGCAATATAGATTATGATGCTATTGCAAAAATCACTGTAGAATATACAGGAAATGATATTATAGCACAGCTTTTAGAATCTTTTGAAATAAAAAATCTGCAACCAATTTATAATTCGCAACAGCGCAAAGATGCTGCGCCCTTTATAATCAATTACGGCAAAACTGCAGCGGGCATTTGCAAGTTGCAGATTGTTAGAAAAGACGTAAAAGATAATTTTCCCGAAAAGCATTTTAATAGAACTTCAGTAAAAAAATCACTTTTAAAGTTTTGTTCGACCTACGGTTTATGTAAAAAGTACTGCGGAATTGAAAGAGTAAAAGGACCGTGTAGCGATTATTATCTTAATAAATGCAACGGAATTTGTGCTGGAGAAGAACCTATCGATTCCTATAATGAAAGATTTGAAAAGGCTTTAATTGAATTTTTGAATATAAAAAGTCGAAAAATTTATAAATTGAAAGGAAGGACGAGCAATGAAGATTCATTTATTTACACAGTCAATGATATTTATGAAGGATATGGTTTTATAAATAAAGAAGAAAGTATTTATAGCACGAATGATATTCTTGGGCATTTAATTCCGCAGAAAAATAATTATGATACTTCACGCATAATTGGCGATCTTCCTAAAAAAGTAGCTACTGAAAATGTTCTTACTTTGATTGATTAATTTTTTTACATCAACTTCACGCTTTTATCAAATAAATATTGTCGGAATTTATATTGTACTTTTTGGTAAATATTCGAGAATGTAGCGCATTGAAGCAGGATTTAGAAGTTTTCTTTATTAGAAATCAAAAAAAAAGACACTAGTTAAAGTGTCTTTTAAATTAATATTTAAGGAACATATTGTCTCCCTCGTTTTATTCAATGAAAAATATTTATAAGAATAAGTCTCTAAATATATTTTCTCTAGCAATGTTTGAACTCTGTCTAGAAAAGTTTTCATTTCTAAACTCTATCTCTTCTTCCTCATAATTATCTGGAATGCAAAGACAAATTTCAACTAATGCAGCCTCTGATTGTCCTCCTTTTATTACCACTCCGCTCATTTGTTCAAGATTGATTTCAATAGTTTTAGTCTCATTGCTTATTATTTCTTGAAAAGATTGGATTACCTCATCTTCATATAAGGCTTCAATTAAAATGAGTCGTCCTGCGTAATTGGTAATTGTAAGTTTCAAATAATTTACAATTTCAGGAAAATTTATTCGCATACCTTCTGAATGAAATCCAAGTTTTACTTGTCCATCAGGTTTGCCAAGTTTAGTTGTGTACAATCCGTTTTTTGGTGGAATAAAGGATAGACCTTTGTATTGAAAAGGCTTATAAATATTTAAATCATTTCTCAACTCCTTAAAATCAACACATTTTGGTTCACAGACAGTATCTATACAATGCGGCTGAATTTGATAAAGGCTACATTTATCCCAATAAATTTCAGTATTTCCAGACCTATTATGTAGCATTCCAAGAAATAAAGTAATTTTTTGAGCTCGAGCGGTTGCCCGTACAGTTGCGTTTTTCCATTGGATATCGAGATCAGTAGTACGCCATATTATAGATGATGAATTAATATCGATTCCTCCTAATGGATCTATGCCAATTATTGCTTTGGCTGAACTGAAAATCGGGATGTGAAAGTGTCCGGTAAATTCATAATCCCAGCCTTGATTAACCTCTATTTGTTGTAAAATTCCACCTTGCATTGCGCCTTTTATTTCAATACACTGGGACCTTTGTCCATCTTTTATTACGTATTGCTGGGTATTAAACGCTATGCTATGTTGTCCCGAAATGGCGGCCGTGTCTATCGTATCTACAACCGATGCGAATGGATACCAATGGTTGGCAATAAAATCTTTATGGCCTTCCCTAATCATTATTTTGTAGAAACCCTCTTCAAAATTACCATTCTTTAAATGATTTACTAATACACACATTGATGCTTCACCAACACCGCCGTCATCATCTATTATTTTTAGGGTGCTTTTATAAATCCCACAATTTTCATACACGTGCCTAACTTTTGCGGTGCCTGTGGCGAGGTATTTTTCATTTTCCTCTTCTACAACCGCATCCCTAACATTACAATCTCCAAGATCCCAAAGTGCAGTATGGGTATCACACCAACCAGCATCTTCAAATTCACCGGTAAAATGTACACATTGTCCTTGTAATGTTCGGATATTTTTAGGTAGGAAAACTACAGGCGCAACATTTTCAATTATGATTAACATTTTACCAACTCCGATGCCGCCGGCATCATCCCTAACAGTTAGTTTAACTTCGTATGTACCATTATCACAGTAAGCATGACAAGCAAATACTTCGCCTTGTGCTTGTGGAGATGTATTGCTTTCTGTAACAATAATTTCTTCAGGGGCATTATTATCTCCCCAATCTATAGAAGCTGTATGAGTATCTAACCAATTTGCGTCTGTAAATGTTGCAATGATAGGAACTTCTTCCCCTTCATTAGAAGTAATAGTTGCTGGCATAAACACTTGTGGAGCCACATTTTGCACGTTCACTTTTGCAAAATGCCGAGTAGTAACTCCTCCTTCTTCATTTACCGAAACTCTTAATTTTGCTATGTACAATCCGCTTTTTCCATAAATGTGGTTTGGGTTTCTCAAAATATTTGAATTTCCATCGTCAAAATCCCAAAGTATTTTTGAAGTTGGATTTTCTACACCTCCATCAAATACAATTATTTGTCCACCAATATTAACATAAGGTCCATTAGATTCAGCAAAATCTTCTGTGGTAAGCATATGCATACTAGTAATAATCATATTTCCTGCAAAAAGGATTCCTTCTGAATCTATACCTATTGGGTTTTCAAACCTAGCGGTAATAGTACCTATTGAACTTAATGTCTGTGGCCAAGCGCCAATACCAACTAATTGGTCGGAAACCTCATCTCTAATTATTTCTCCACCAATACGTTCTGCAAGATTTTCGGCTATTATTAAAACTACAATAACTATAATACCGAACAATAATCCACCTGTAATGAACCCTATTAAAAATGATAAAATCCAAGCTAGTAAGCTTAAATCGACATCAGGCTCGCCAATTACAGATGGCCTGATATTTTGTCCTCCAGTATCATCAAACCATTCTAACATTAAATCTGCTTCAAAGTCGGCATCTACATCTATGCTACCTAAAATTGCGTCTATAACCGTAACTTCACCATCTACATTAATTGAACCTGTTTTTAGATCAAATTCCATTCTATTTAAATCCACTTCATGCCCTTCAACTGGGTCCAGGCGTGTGGGAAGATTACCAAAAGTGTCTTGCCTTGCTTGTTCTAATTGCTGGATAACCTCATTTCTAGATATGGCAGTTGCAAAATCACGATCATCTGGTACAAAATATGTGATAGCTGCCGCATTGCCTACTCCAGTGTCATTTATAGCAATAGCCATTCCCTCGTTTAAAGCCTGAGGTGTAACGTCTACAATAGTTACATTGCCTCCTTCTGGCGCAATGGGTTCCCAAATAAAAATTTCTTTTCGATTATTTAATTCTTTTCGTACTTCTTGTTCAATAAAGTCTTCAATTTGTGAAACGGAAGGAACTGTTTCTTCCACATCACCAATATTTGTAAGCTCTGCTTGTGCTATAATGGCAAAATTATTTCGAATACTATTCTCGAGAATGCCAGGACTTACAAAATTGCTTAGCGTAACGTTAGTATTATAATTTGTTCCTTCAATACCAGGTGCTGGTTGGATATTAGTTAATGTTATATCAGCTTCGCTCAATTTTGCAGTGACCGTATTGTCTGCAGTAGTATAATCCGTAAGCATTTCAATAGTGCCCGTAATTCCCATAGGTGTTGCCAGAGATACTGTAGCATAAGAACCAGAAATATCGTAAAAACGCATATAACAAGGAATTTTTACTAAAACCTTATCTGCTAACGGAAAACTTACTGTAGCTTTTTTTGAAGGATTGCTTTCATCATCGTACAGCTCTAAACGAGCTGTCATGCTGAAAACTGAAAAATTTATTGAAATATCATCGTATACGGTTGGAAAAGTAGGATCGTTTCTAAGTTTATTGTGTACATATTCCTCAACCATTGCTGCTGTTATAGGCCCAATTGGATCTCCACTTGTAATGGTTGCTGTAACAGAATCAGCTGGAAGATTTTCCAATTTTATACCTACATTAATATCTCCATCTAAAGTAACTACTGGAGTTTTAACGTGAATATCTGCAGTAAGGTCGAAGAATTTTGCAGAAGGAATTGGAGGATTATCAATTTCAATATGAATAATAGTTCCCAATTTTACATCCACGCCATTAATTGCAGTGTCCATTTCCAAACCCAATTGCTCTTTTGGTATTTGTACCGTACCTTCCTTTACTTGATAAGGCCCCATGGCTAAACCGGCGGGTATTTCAAATTTTTCAGGAATAACGCCTTCCCCGCTAGTATCATCTGCCGATTTCCAGGCAGCATTCAAAATTTCGCGTAATACCTGAACGGTAACCTGCGAGACCAATTCAAATCCTTGTGTGTTTGGCATGATTTTAGTTTTTTGCTAGTTTACAATATCATTTTTGGGGATTTAGCGATTAGCTTTTCGTTTTTCTCTATCCTGCATTTTTAGCCGGACATTTTTAATGGTTATTCCAGATTCTAGTGCTTTTTCCTGTAAGATCAATTCAAAAGTCTTCTTTGAAGATAAAGGTGGAGCGGTTAATTCTAATTTTCGATAGGCTATAAGTAGGGGTACAATTTCATGGACGTTTTTGTAGGAGTGAAGAGGATCTTTTTTATCTACTTTCTGAAATAATTTTGGAGAAGGATCAACTTCTATTTCCTTTAAAAGGTCTGAAACTTTTATTGTTTTTTTTCCTGCGTTTGTAGAATCCGCTGAGAGTATTCTTGTCAATTCTTTTTTAAGAATTTCTTTCGAAGACAAATCAATTTTTTTTCCGAACATTCCGTACATTTTTTCTTGAATTTCCGAACGTTCTTTTTGTTGCTTTCTGCTGAAACGAACCTTTTCTTCTATCTCTATCTTTAATGCGGATGAAATGGTGAATCCAATTTCTTCAAGCGCAAGGATAGGATTGGCAATGGTTGCTTTCATTAATTTTTTATTGCCGCCGTGTTCTTCTAATAGTCTTGGCATCAACTTTTGCAGCTGATTCAAGCTTTCCAGTTTAATGTTATTATTTGCCATAATGATTGTGTTTTTAATTAAAAACTTGCTTCTTGACATCTTTAAAGATGTGCGTTGAAATTTCAATTCCGTTTAAGGCAATTCCTTTTATCCAATCTGCATATCCTATTGGGTGTGCTTGGATATCCCTTAAAAGTGTATACGCATGTTTTGAAGATTGTCCCAAAAGGAAAATCCAATGACTGGGTCCTTTTAATAAGCTTCCGGTAGATTGCATTCCAACATACAACATACCTTGGAGTAACGTACTCATTATAAATTTTGGATGCAAAGCCTTATTTGCTGGTTGCAGTCCAGCTAAAATGCCTCCTGCAATTGCGGCGTACTTTTTATCCACCTTGGCTTGCGCTACCAGTATTTTTAATAATTCTAACCAAATTGGGTTAAGCGTTCGGTTTCTGATAAATTGTATTATCATATTACTAAGCGCCAGATCGTACCTTAACTCTTCCTCAATAGCATCATCATAGGATTGTAAAGCAGCTACTGAAAACTCATCATTTTTAATACATTCCGCAATGGTTTTTGAAGCCCATCTTGCGCTTAGTAAGGCATACTGAATTCCTTCTCCGTTTAAAGAGTTTATCAAACCTGCCGCATCACCTAATAGCAGTAGTCTATTGCCGATAATTGCATTGTTTGGATTATATGTACTTAAAGGCCAACCTACTATTTTTCCATTGGGTTTTCCATTGCCAATACGTGCGGATAATCCTTTGTCTTTTTGAATAAGGGTATTTAATAATTCATTTAAATGTGTGTTATTTTTTGGCAATGTTTCCAAAATCATTCCGACACCAATATTAGCTTTGCCGTTCCCGGTTGGAAATAACCAATAATATCCAGGAAAACTATCCTGCGTAAAGTAAAGATCACACTGGTCTTCTGGTCCATTTATATTTTCATAATATGCCCGTACTGCAAGTATTTTATCAAATGCTGAAGGTTTAGTACCATGATGTATTCTTGCTACTGTAGAGCTACTTCCGTCTGCGCCAATTATAATTTTGGAGGTTAATGTCCTTGGTTTACTATTTTCCACAACTTCAGCCTTAACTACATCATCAAAAATTTTATACGTTTTAAGTCTAGTTTTTTCTAGAATTCGTACTTTGCTTTGCTTTGCCTTCTCAAAAATCCATTGATCAAGTTGTATTCTCGGAATAACACGACCATGATATGGAATACCCTCTATACGCGGAATGGGTTGTTGTATTATTTCTTCACCATCCAAAAAAAGTGCTGCTCGGTTAATTTGATTTGTTTGGGGGAAATCTTCTAATCCTGCTATACCTAACCTTTGTAGTTCAGCTAAGGCTACTGGACCAACAAAATCACCACAAACTTTGTCTCTCGGAAAAGTTTCTGAATCAATAAGCAAGACATCAATATCATATTTGGCTAAATAAGTTGCCAAGGCACTGCCACCAGGGCCAGCACCAATGATTAGTACATCACAATCGTAATCTCGTATGTTTGTAATTTTAATCATTCTTAGTATTCCCTTTTAATCATATACATAATGATAGACTCTAAAAGCTCCTTGTCTTTTGAACTGGGTACATCTGCGAAAGAAGTATAGAATTCTTTTAATGCTGCACCTGCCATATTTTTTGAAACTGCCCGAGCATATTCAATGCTTTCATAATGATGCATCTTTTCAAGTACCCAACTTGCCGTGTCATTAATTTCATCGGCCCTACAATTTTCTAAGTATTGTATAAGCTTCTTCTTTTCTTTTGCTGTAGCGTTATTCAATAAGTGAATAAGCATTAAGGTTCGTTTACCTTCTAGTATATCTCCACCAATTTCCTTTCCGTATTTACTTTCATCACCAACTAAGTTTAGCACATCATCTTGAATTTGAAATGCAATACCCATAAAATACCCAAATCTATTAAACCGATCTGGATTAACCTTTCCTCGACTTCCTACAATTGCTCCAATTCTTAATGGATGGATACAAGTATACCA
This sequence comes from Flavobacteriales bacterium, assembly GCA_038259825.1. GTDB lineage: Bacteria > Bacteroidota > Bacteroidia > Flavobacteriales > Flavobacteriaceae > JBBSOK01. The sequence continues at coordinate 1,907 of JBBSOK010000083.1, read as the reverse complement.
ACATGTTTTTTTGAGAATCATTTTTAAATAATCATCATCTGTAAGTGTACAATCATTTTCCTTTCTCCAACCTAATTCCATTGCCTGTCCCTCAACAGACATCCTAACCATGTGCTCAATTTCAGAAAATACCGTCCATGCTATAGTTGGACCTAAGAGAGTCATATTTTGCATTAATGGTCTAATGCTTAGCGCATTCATTGCATCACCTACATTAATTGCAATCCCAATATTATTATATTCGTGCATTGTGGGTTTATTACGACGAAATTCACTACCATCTTCTATATCATCATGAACCAAAAAAGCATTGTGAAACAACTCTAATGAAGCTGCTGAATTTATAATCATTTCTTCGGTTCCGCCAAAAGCTTTGCAAGCTGCAATGCATAAACCTGGACGGAATCCTTTACCGCCTCGGTTAGGGTAATCAAGGACCAGATCATACAAGTATTTTCTTGGCTCAACTTTGGGGACAAAATGATGAATGCCTTGAAGAGCCAATAATCGATATTGCTCAAGGGTAGATTTTAAGACTCCTGCATCCATATTATTTGTGGCATATTACTTTACATCAACAGTTAGCATAGCTTGTAGGTTAGGGATTTTTTTATCCATAACAATTCCGGAATAACTTCCTGCTTTAGTAGCTTTTGGCACCTTTACATTTATTTTCACTGCTTTTTTCTCACCAGGCTTTAAAACTATGGTAGCAGGTTCCATTTTTAGATTTCTTGCAAGAATTCGTTCTCCAGTATTACCCATAAGATCATTTTCTTGAAGACTTACCTCCATAGATTTATCCTTGCTTTCATTTTGTAATTGCATGGCAAGTGATACCGTTTTTCCAGCTTCAATTGAATTTTCATTTCTAATTATAGGAATTTGTCCAGTAGAAGAGCTACCCATAGTTGTATCTGCAGTTATTCGTACAAGTTTTTTAGACATATTTTCTAGTTGAGTTGATGCAACAGTTACAACATCCATTAACATATCCATCACCTCATGAGCATCAGACCTAAAACGACTCATAATATGATCTGCATCCTTATCTCTTGCCTTGTCTACATCAAGTACTTTTCTTTCCAGCTCCTTCGCTGCAATTATTCCGGCAGCAATCTCTTCTTCTAAAATATCTGCTGCTTTACTAATTACGCGGTGTGCAGTTGTTACTGCTTTTTTTGCGGTAATTTGGTTCAACATAGATTTTGGAACTTTTGTTCGCCCATCTATATTATTGGGTTGGTTGGTTGCTTGTTTTTTCATCGGTTTGGTTTTTTTGTATAGTATTTACAGTATTCTAACATTAGAATCATTAGGCCTTACTGCACGTTGAAAGCACACATTGTACAATGCGGCTTCATTAGAGCCACCTTTAATTTCTATAGCGGTTATATTAGTTCCATTAACCGAAATAGTTGCCGTGTTGTTCTGTATCATCTCAGTTTGATTTGAAATCATATTCGAATTATTAAAAGCATTAATTTGAATAACAGGATTTCCAAAATTGACGATGGTTAGCTCAAAATTGTTTACAGCATCTGGAAAATCTATCCGCATGCCTTCATTTGGTATAGATAGCTTATTTACTCCAGCAGGATTGCCCATTGTTGTAAACTTTTGTTGGGATGAATCATTTAAAGGCGTAAATTGAATTCCCTGAACTGTAGTAGGTATCTGTACATTTTGTTTTGGATCTACTTTAGAGAAATCAACGCAAATACTTTGAGGCTGTTGTACCGAAGTACAAGGTTCTATTCTAGTTTTTCCGTTTACTTTAATTGCTACAAAAGGCTGACCAAAAAGTTGAATTCCTACAGTATAATCACTGACAGCACAAATGGGCTCGCAAACCTTTATGCAGACCGGAATAGTCTCTGTAACTTTTAGGTTCATGTTCATATCAA
>JBBSOK010000082.1:0-12751 GCA_038259825.1 Flavobacteriales bacterium | reverse complement strand
CGCAATTTCTATCGGCATACCGTTATATGCACCAGAAACCTGCTTGGCTAAAATTATTGAACCATCTGGCACTCCTTTTATAATGGCTTTCTTATCTGAAAAATATACTGGATTTACTTGCAAAACCGTAAGCAATGTATCTTTAACTATGAATATTTCATTTTTATCGTTAACTAAACTTCGATCTATTGAAATTGCATTTTCTTCTTTTTTAGCATCGATATTTGCTTGAAGATACATTCCCTCTTTTAGTGTTTCGTCTGCAACTTCAATAAAAATGCTTACTGTTTGTGTTGTAGGGTCTATTCTGGCATTTATTCTACTAACCTGTCCCTTATAATTATTTATGCCTTTGTTATCAGTTAATTGGACTTCTTCACCAACTTTCAGCAAATCTGCATATTCCTTTGAAAGGGAAACTTGTAACTCGTAAATTTTTGGATCTATAAATTCGCCCAACTTTTGTCCATTTCTAATAAGTGATCCTTCGGTTACTAGGGCTTCAGTCAAAACACCATCAAAAGGTGCTGTGATTCTATATTTTACCAACCGCTGTTGTAAATTTTGAATATTGAAGTATGCAGTATTAATACCTCTTCCATTTATAAAATAACGATCTTTTTCATTCAACGATTCTGGAAGCGCTTTAATAGAACCATTTATATTGAAATTATCTATATAACGCTGCCATTTTGGGAAAACGTCTGGATAGTCTAATCGCAAATCTGGCATTATTGCAAGAATTTGGTTGTAGAGGTCGCTCTTGGCAGATTGCACAGTTGCAGAATATTCAGCGTCATCAATCTTTATTAAGGTTTCGCCGCGGTTATATTTTTGTCCCGCTCTAAAAAGATGTGAGCTAAACCTAAAAACACCTTGTACTTCAGAAAAAATCTCAACTCGCTTTTTAGCTGTCAAGTTACCGTTTGCAGGAATTATAATAGGAATTGTGCTATTCTTTATTGTATCTACAAAGACGGTTTTAATAGTTTTTTGTGGATTTGTTTTAGGTATTTCCTTATTATCTATAATTAGTTTTGCGGCGAAAACTGCACCTAAAATAAGTACTACTCCAATGACAACAAGTAACGTTTTACGCATTAACAGTTTTTAAAGGTTAATTCGTAAAAATACGGTTGCGAACCTGCGTCCTGCGTTAAAACTTTCTTAATTGTGAAAGGTTTGAAAGCATTTCAAAGTTATAAGGCATTTTTTAAAATGCTTACCGTGAATATTTTAATTGGATTTATTTACAGTGGCAAATTTAAGATTCAATTGCGTCTAAGTGTTCGCTAATTTCTTCCCAGTCCTTCATAAGCTTTTTAAGATTCTTTTTCTTTTCCTGATACTTATCGAAAAAATGGGGTTTTGCAATAGTTTGCTCGTAATTAACAAGCAATTCAGTATCAATTGAAGCTATTTCTTTTTCCATCGAAGAAATTGACGATTCAACATTGCTTAATTTATTTTTTAGGGATTTTATTTTTTTCTGAAGTTCATAATCCTCGCCAGGCGTTATTTTTTTAGAAGAACTTTTGGCAACAACTGTTCTCTTTTCGGCTTCCCGAAGATTTTCGATGTTACGTTGCTCTAAAAAGAAATCTATATCTCCAAGATATTGTTTTATGTGATGATCTTTAAATTCATAAATCATACTTGTTAGGCCTTGCAAAAAATCACGATCGTGGGAAACAAGCAACAATGTACCTTCAAAATTTTTCAACGCATCTTTTAATACGTTTTTAGATTTTATATCTAAGTGGTTGGTAGGCTCATCCATTACCAAAACGTTAAACGGTTGAAGCAATAGTTTTGCCAATGCTAAACGGTTACGCTCTCCTCCACTTAAAACACGCACATATTTATCCACCTCATCTCCCCTAAATAAAAATGAACCTAAAATATCGCGGACTTTACTACGGTTTTTCTCATTTGCGGCGTCAATCATTGTATCTAAAACCGTTTTGCTACCGTCTAAATGATCTGCTTGATTTTGAGCAAAATAACCTATTTGAACATTGTGTCCCAAAGCCATTTTTCCTTTATGCTCCAACTCTCCCACAATAATTTTTGCGAGTGTGGATTTTCCTTGACCATTTTGACCTACAAATGCCATTTTTGTATCCCTGTCTACCAATAAATCTACTTCTGATAAAACCTGCTTATCACCATAATTTTTGGATATTTTATGGGCTTCAATTACCACTTTTCCGGGAACAACCGATATTGGAAAACGCAAAGTCATTACACTATTATCATCTTCATCTACTTCTATCCTATCAATCTTATCAAGTTTTTTAATAAGCGATTGAGCCATTGTTGCTTTACTTGCCTTCGCCCTAAACTTATCTATCAACTTTTCGGTTTGCTCAATTTGCTTTTGTTGGTTTTTTTGAGAAGCAAGTTGCTGGTCCCGCAACTCATTACGAAGCACCAAATATTGCGTATAGGGTTTATTGAAATCATATATCTTACCTAAAGAAATTTCAATTGTTCTATTTGTAACGTTATCCAAAAACATTTTATCGTGCGATACGAGTACAACAGCGCCAGCATAACCGTTCAAAAATTCTTCAAGCCAAAGTATAGATTCAATATCCAAGTGGTTTGTAGGCTCATCTAAAAGAAGAATATCATTATTTTGAAGCAATAGTTTGGCAAGTTCAATCCGCATACGCCAGCCGCCTGAAAAAGTTTCGGTCAATTTTGTAAAATCCTCTCGCTGAAAACCTAATCCTTGTAAGATACGTTCAGTTTCACCTTGATAATTGTAACCACCGTGAATTTCATATTGATGCTGAACATCTGTAAGATCTACCATTATCTGATGGTAACCTTCACTTTCATAATCTGTACGCTCAACAAGTTGTTTATTTATTTCTTCAAGCTGTTTTTCAAGTTTTTTAATTTCGGTAAAAGCTTCATAGGATTCTTCCAAAACTGTTCTACCTATTGTAAAATCGATATCTTGCTTCAAAAAACCGATGCTTAATTCTTTATCTTTTGCTATCTGACCACCATCATATTCCTGCTCGCCCGAAATAATTTTAAGTAACGTAGATTTTCCCGCACCGTTTTTACCAACAAGCCCAACACGGTCCCCAGCTTTTAATTGAAATGTAATTTTTTCAAATAAATACTCGCCTTGAAATGAAACGGAAAGATTATGTATGTTTATCATAAAATGAATTGAAAACTTTTTCGTTAAACGAATTTAGGACTGCAAAGATGCCTAAATTTGTGCGTTAATAAAAGCGAACAGATGAAGTTGCTACAAGGCACAAAACTATACAGTATTTTTACAAGCACTTGCCCCGTTTGCCATAAGGGTAAAATGTACAAAACAAAAAACCCTTATCATTTTTCTGAAGCCTTAAAAATGCACGAGCGCTGCTCCAATTGCGCTGTAAAATTTAAGATTGAACCAAGCTTTTTTTATGGTGCTATGTATGTAAGTTATGCAATTGGTGTTGCTATAGCTGTTGCCGTATTTATTATTGCCTATTTTTTTATTGGGCTAGAAAGACTTGAAACCTTTATAACAATAATTATTGCATTAACTTTAATGCTTCCAATTATTTTAAGATTGAGCCGAAATATTTGGATTAATATGTTTTTTAAATATGACGAATCTAAAGTTTAATTAGATATAAGTTTATGTGAAACGTCTAATATTAACCTCATCTAAAAGTGGTGTTTTATTTTCAATGTTTTCAAAAAGCTGCTCAGATAACAATGGCGCCATTGTAAGTCCGCGCGTGCCAAGACCATTAAAAAAATACATACTATTGTCCTCCAAGTTGCCCAAAATTGGTTTTCTATCTTTTATTGTTGGTCTAATTCCTGCAACTTGATCTATAATTTCAAAAGGGCAATTTATCATTTGCTTTACTTTTGAAGAAATTTCATTTCTTGCTTCCTCGCTAGTCGTTTTTGAATAATCATCTCGCTTATACGTAGCGCCTATTTTATAAATATCATTTCCCAAAGGAATAATGAACATCGGTCCCTTTAACATTGCGTCCAATTTTAGTTCCGAAGCTTTAATTATAATATATTCTCCTTTATTCCCTATTATGTAATCTTGAGGAATGAAGGGATTTTTAAATGCTGAAGCTCCTTCGGCGAATACAATTTTATCTGAGGTATGTTCCTTATAAGAAAAAGTACCGTCATTATTTTGAATTAATTTCGAATATTCAAAATTGCCATTTTTTATTAAATTTTCCTTATGTAGTTTTTTTCGATAGGAATCCAACAAAAGAACGGTATCAATATTTGCTGTTGCCTTCACTTTTCCCAAACCAAACGAAGTTATAATCGACGGATTTTTATTTGGTTGAATTGTAGACTCTAAGAATATGCCTAATTCATTTTTATCACTTGCAACTGTCCAATCATTTTGCTCTTCTATACTTTTGATTATTCTATAGATTGGTTTTTCTTCAATTATAGAAATGCCAAGTTTAGATTGTAAATTTCTATAAAAATTAATAGCGTGATTAAAGAAATGGTTACCACGCCAAGCTAATGTAAAGCGTTTTAAAACCGTTGGGTTAAGAACGCCACCAGAAACTTCGGTTGCAGGTTTTTCTTCTCCAGAAAAAACTATAAAGCTTTTAGCATTGGATTGTAACTGTTCACAGAAGGTTAAACCTGCAATACCTAAACCTACCACTATGTAATCTACTTTTTTCAATATTTTATTTTAAAATTCCTTCAAACAAAAAACCCTCTTTGTAAGTTACAAAGAGGGTTTTAATATTATAAAACTAATTTAATAGTTCCACATATCAATTTCTGTGTTTCTGATACTTTCTTTAATTCTATCAGACTCCAATAACTGCATAAGTGCATTATCTGTTATGTAATCATCCACAGCACGATCTCCTTGAACGTTATCTTCCTTGTAAATTACAGCTGAAAAGCGACGTGAGTTCAACAAATGATCAAATGATATTGATTGTGAAGTATTCTTACGATTGAATGCTTGTGCTTCATGCAAAACTTCTCTTGCACCTGGAAACCAAACCCAAAAAAGTTCAACTTTACTATCAACAGGATCATCTCCAAATGCTTTTGAACGTGCTTCATTGGCTACAGGACAAATACCTAACAAACGGTATTTTAACTCACCCTGCCTTTTATCTATGTACCAAAAACCACGTATGCGCCACTCTTGAATATCTCCAGCGTCTAAGCTAAAGCTTCTTACATATTGCTCGTCCACTGTACCTTCAGCATTAAATTGTTCAACACCTAAATCTGTTGTGTCTTTATAAACTAAAGATGCCTGAATGTCTTTTAATGTACGTTTTTCAGTAAAGTATGAATCTGCATAAATATCTTCAATATTCCCGTTTTTAATGTTTTTAACTAAAACATCGTATAACGAGCGTCTATCCGAACCTATGTTGTTTGTATCAATTGGATAATATAATGGCAAATTTACTCTTTCATCAAGATCTATTATTTCCCATGTAGTCCTTGACCAAAGTATATCGCGCTGAGCTGTGTAACCATATGGTAATGGTTTATCATTATCATACGCAATTTGCTCTTCGGTTTTTTTACCAATCTCATCTGGTGTTTTTGCATTAAGGATATTAACCTGCGCATTAGCAGATGTTACTCCTATTGCAATACCAAAAATCGTTAATACAATATTCCTGTAATTCATATTACTGGGGTTTTCTAATTTGTTAATTCAAGAATAATTGGTGCAACTTTTTTAACCATTACACCACTACCATCAACTTTAGCGTTGATGTCAAATATTTGAACTGTTTCGCCACGACCAGCACGACGTAAAGCTGCTTTCGCTGCATCATTTAATCTTGTACCACTAACTTTTACAGTTGGTTGACCAGAAACTCTGAAGCTAAAACCACTAACGCTTAAATTCAATTCAAAATCAAAATCTTCTAATATTGCACTTACAGTTGCAATTTCTAAACCTCCTCTTTCAATACGAACAGATCCAGTTTCACCACGAATAGCGCCAACTGGTGCCGGAATATCCTTAATACGAAAGGTCTTTTTATCGCCAACATTGGTACCATCAGGCAATTTACCTGAAACATTTATTACAACTTCTCTACCTGCAGTAGGCCTCATAACATATTTACTTCCTGAAACGCGGCTTAAACCCGTTGCGTTCGCATTCACGTTGTTATCTGAAATACCCGCAAAAGATATTGTCATTGGGTTATCTACACCACGATAAACAACGTTCATTTTATCTGCTGAAATTGTTGCAGAATTTGGACGACTGATTACTGCATAAGAAGATTCAAAGTCCAATGGAACAATACTATCTCCTTGCTTAAACTGTAATTGTCCTTTAAGTACTTGTTCACCTACATTACCTGCTGGAAAATCCAACATAACTTGACCAGTAGATGGTTTATCCATCTCTCTTCCATTAATGATAACTTTCTCAAAGTTCATTGTTCCATCAAAACGTCCTAAAACAATTTTTCCTTTAAAGTTTTCACCGCTAAAAAATGCAGTTTTATCTGGAACAACAATTGCTTGGTAGTTTGCCATAGAAAGTTGCTTTACCTGCTCACCCGCTAATAATGCCGATAACATCTCATTTTGAGTTGTTTTAATATCTGCCTGCATTTGGGTTAGTTTGGTTTTAGATGCAATTAATGGAAAACCTTCAAAATTATATTTTAACCAATCTATTTTTTTTCCGTCACGATTGGTTTCCTCGGTAGTTTTAAATTTATCGTTAACATCTGCTGCAATAGTTGGATAGCTCGTGCCAACAACATTTACAATACCTTCACGAAAATTATTTACTTTATCAACAAACTCTTGGCCTTCTGGAGAAAGATTATCTCCTGCAAAGAATTTTGTATCTAAAAAATCAGGTTTGTCTTGAAGTTCGTAATCTGTTGGGTCAACATTTTCACCCAAAGATGCCATCATTTCACCTTTTAAATTTGCAATATACGTGTCTAATTCAACCGCCATTTTATTAACCTCTTCAGCTTGCGCTTGTAGTGGTTGATATTTAGCTGGCTGCTCATTAGCCTTTTCCGCTAAACCAGCGATGAATGCTTGGTTACGTTGGTCTGAAGCAACATTTGCTTTCGCTATTTTATCGTTTAATAAGCCAAAAGCCGAAAGCACTTCTTTTGACATGTTTAATGCAAGCATCGCAATGAAAACCAGATACATCAGGTTAATCATCTTCTGCCTTGGGGATAGTTTTCCTCCTGCCATTTTAATTTGTTTTACAGATTAATATTAGTTGAGAAAACTATCTTAGTTTCTTGAGTTCATTGCAGAAAGCATACCACCGTAAACACCATTAAGTGATGAAAGGTTAGTTGCTAAATGCTCCATTTGCGCTTTTAATTGAGTTGCATTTTGTGCTACTTGCTCATTAACTTCAGCGTGACGGCTTGTTGACTCTACCTGTACTTTATAAAGGCTATTTAAAGATTCCATTTGTGCTGCAGCCATTGCCATTTCCTCACTATATTTTTTAGTAGAATTCATAGCCTCCGCAGTTGGCGCCATACTTTTTGTAGCACCTTCAAAAGAACGAATACTGGTTGTTAAGCTATTCATTAATTCTGAATCTATTCGCGCATCCTTAAGCATAACATCTAATTTTTTGCTTAAAAGACCTTCTGCATCTTCCGTCGCAACTAAAGCTTGTTTTCTGTTTGCAGATGCTCCACCAGCTAATTCTGGATATACTAAAGACCAATCTAAATCATCATCAACCGGTTCAAAAGCAGATATGGCGAAAATTATAGCTTCAGTAATAAGTCCTATTGCCAAAAGCAAACCACCGTTTAATGGTCCTAATTCCCAGTGAAGAATTTTGAAAAGTGCTCCTAAAATTACAATTGAAGCTCCAAGGCCGTAAGCCATGTTAAATAATTTTTTTTGTGATCTTGCTTGTGCCATAATTTAATTTGTTGTTAGTTGGTTTTACTTTAATTAATTGGGTGTTACTATTTTGAATTTTTTTTGGAATTATCGAGCATCACCAATTTCCTCGTTTAAGACAACGTCTGTTCCCATATAGTCTTGGACGGTTCTAAAACCAATGTAGCTTCTTGCAGAATCCGCATATTCGTAATCACGTGTGCTTACTTGTAAGAAATAGGCAATATCTTTCCAAGAACCACCTCTTACTACCTTGCGCATGTTTGAAGGATCGTTTACGTTAGGACTCATTGAAGATTCATACTCGTAAGAAGAAGGATCGTAAGAAGAATCTACCCACTCTGCTACGTTTCCGGACATGTTGTAAAGATTAAAGTCATTTGGCTCGTAAGATTTTGCTTCAACAGTATAGAGTGCTTGATCTGCGGCGTAATCTCCACGCAATGGCTTAAAGTTTGCTAAAAAGCAACCACGATCGTTTTTAGCATATGGGCCACCCCAAGGATAGGTAGCTGATTCTAAACCACCACGAGCGGCATATTCCCACTCTGCCTCGAAAGGTAATCTGAATGAGTTTACAAACTGACGTCCTTTTCTAGATTTTTGGTATGAATTTTTGTATAAAGTTCTCCAAGCGCAAAATGCTTTTGCTTGTTTCCAATTAACGCCTACAACCGGATAATCACTATACGCTTCGTGCCAGAAGTAATCATTGTGCATTGGCTCATTGTATGAGTAATTAAAATCCCTAATCCAAACTGTGGTATCAGGATATACATTAACTTCTTCTTTTTTGATGAAATCCTTTCTGCTCTTATCTTTGTTTTTAGCTGCATTCCCAATATCCATATAAGTGTATTGAAATTTTAGTTTTGTAACATCGATTGTGCGTTGTCCATTATACGATTCTTCAATTGGAATGTACATTGTATCCATTACTTCAGAGTAATACTCATCTGGATATTGAGCTGTATCCCAAATTAAATCTACTTGTTTATTCAACTTACGGCCTGCATAAAAATCTTCACCCATACCGTAATAATTGTCATACATATACTGATCGTAAGGTGTTTTTTCTTCTCCCTCTTCATCTAAAAAAGCAAACTGTCCAATTCCTTCTTCACCAGTGATACCTTCTTCATCTGCCATAATTGCTAAACGCAATCTAACTGTGGAGTCACGAACCCATTCTACATATTGTCGATATTCGCTATTTGTTATTTCGGTTTCATCCATGTAAAAGGAACGCACGGTAACCGTTTTGGTAGGTGCGTCGTTTACGGCAACAAAGTCGTCATCACTCTTACCCATGATAAAGGCACCGCCAGGAACCAAAGTCATACCATAAGGTTTTTCAGGATACCATTTTTTACCTTTTGCGCCCACTAATTCTCCTCTGTCTCCTGAGTTACAACTAGCTAAAAAGGCAATGATCGCAGTTAATGCAATTAATTTTTTCATAGATGTTTGGTTAAATTTCCAAATTTAAAGGGCGTAAACCTATTTATAAAATACGTAAAAAGCAACTTATTTTATAAAAATCCTAATCCCATTAATAATAATTGATTTTATTCACTAAATTTCATTTTTACGGCGGGCTTTAAACCACCGTTCAGGAATTTCCTGATTACAAGCACTCAAATATTCGCCATAAGTGCAAGGTAATAACGTTTTATTTTTTAATTTATTATTAACATTTGATTGAAATGGTAATTCTATCCACCAACGCTCTGTTTTATTGCTTTTTTTAAATAGTAGCACCTCATCATCAACCGGCACGTTGTAACTTGTGTAATTGTTTATATCTTCAAAATCTTCATCTGCAACTCTAAAATTTACACCTTCAATAAAATACCAAATTATTTGGGATAGAAGCATGTAAGCATTTTTGCCATTTTTGGATTGTGGAATTTCATAAAGTCCAAAAGATGAAACTCTGTTGCTTATGCCAGCATAACGAGCAATAGCGCAAATTTCCCGACTATCAAATCCATTTGGACTATCTACCGTATTAGTTAAACTCAATTCCGCACTTTTTATTGCTGTTACGTCCAAAGTTACCAAATCTGCATTTCGCATAATTGGCTCTACCGATGTAATATCATTCACAATTTCACCCAATCTAAAGGCATCGAAATAAAGACGTTCCATCAAGGCAATCTCCTCTGGCGCGTTGAAATAAGATTGGTAACCAAGTGCCGAGTAATTAAAAAGATTGTACGGTTTATCTACTACAATTTTTCCAATGTACGATGTGTTTGATATCGGTAAATCTGCGTCTCCCAAATCAAATTTGCGATCCACATTTACCATATTTATCATTTTTACTTGGGTGTCATATCCGCGATATTGTGCATAAGCCACATCTTGACTTGCGCCCAGAATAATAGGAATAATTTTTTTGGACAATAAAGCAGATACCACAGTTTTTACCGCAAAATAACTGTCCTGAAAAGTATTACCAAGGTCAATATCTCCTAAATCTATAATTTCACTATCCCAATTTCCAGGATACAATGAATAGAGAGATAATCTCAACTCTTCAAACGAAATTTTCTCTTCCTGTTGGTCCGTCCTATTTCTATTTTCCTTTACTCCAAAAACTGCAAATTTTGCTGCTTTTACAGATGGGAATTCTTGTGATTCCGAATATATACTTATAAAATGACCAAGAACGCCAGCAGGTAAATCTTTTAATTTATGTTCGAAACTTTTAAGTAGCGGGGAAAAAAATTCTATCATTATTTTTTCTTGGCAGTGGCTTTTTTAGTTTTAGGAGCGGCTTTCTTCTTTTTTGCAGCAGCCTTCTTCTTGGGGGCCTTTTTGGCTATTAAAGCTTGCGCTTCTTCCAGCGTAATTTTATCTGCCTCTGTTCCCTTTGGAAGCTCAACTTTTGTTTTTCCTTTTGTTAAATTGAATCTACCCCAACGGGCTTTTTCAATCTTTATGCCTTCTTCTGGCCATTCTTGAATTAATTTATCAATTTCTTTCTGCTTTTTGTCTTCAATTAATTGTTCAATATCTTCATTAGAAAGATTATCAAAGTCATACTTTTTGTTGACATTTATAAAAATGTCATTCCATTTTAGAAAGGGTCCGAATCTACCAACTCCTTTTTGAACGGGTAATTTTTCATAAATATAGATAGGCGCATCGGCTTTTTTCTTTTCTTCAATCATTTCCTTCGCCATCTTCATATCTACATCCAACGGATCCATCCCTTTTGGAAGCGAAATAAAAGTTTTTCCAAAACGAACATACGGGCCAAAACGACCGTTATTTACCTCAACTTCTTCAGCTTCATAAATTCCGAGTGATTTTGGAAGTTTAAAAAGATCCATCACTTCTTCAAATGTAACTAGGTGTAATTGCTGATCTGGGCGAAGGCTTGCAAATTTCTTTTCCTCATCATCTGGAGCGCCGATTTGTGCCATTGGACCGTATTTTCCTAAACGCACAAGAACGGTACGACCACTTTCTGGATCTTCACCTAAAATACGTTCCCCACTTTCTCTTTCGGCATTTTCTGAAACGTCTTCAACCTTTGGGTGAAACTTGCCATAAAATTCACGAAGCATATGTTTCCAATCTTCTTTACCCTCGGCAATATCATCAAAATCTTGCTCAACTTTTGCTGTAAAATTAAAGTCTAATACATTTTTAAAATGTTCAACTAAAAAGTCATTTACAATCAAACCGATATCCGTTGGCACCAATTTTCCTTTATCGCTACCTACATTTTCCGTTAAATTCTTATCTTCTATTTTATTTTTTTCAAGGACAAGCTGCAAATATTTACGCTCAGCACCTTCAATTGTTCCTTTTTCAACATAATTCCTGCTGATGATGGTTGAAATAGTTGGCGCGTACGTAGATGGTCTACCAATACCCAATTCTTCCAATTGCTTAACCAAAGAAGCTTCAGTAAAACGATAGGGTGGTCTTGTAAAACGCTCCGTTGCGGTAATATATTTATTTTCAAGAGAATCGCCAGTAGTTAAATTTGGCAACATTCCTTCCTGTTCATCGTCTTCAGAATCTGTTCCTTCAAGATATACTTTTAAAAAACCATCAAACTTTATCATTTCACCATTTGCAGTAAATTGCTCACTTACTTTTTTTGGAGAAATAATATTAATTTTCACATTTGTGCGCTCCAATTGTGCATCACTCATTTGGGACGCAATTGTACGTTTCCAGATTAAATCGTACAATCTTTCTTGGTCTCTATCTCCAGAAATGCTGTGTCTTGACATTTCAGTCGGGCGGATTGCTTCGTGAGCTTCTTGCGCGCCTTTGCTTTTACCTTTATAATCTCTTGGTTTGCTATATTTTTCGCCGTAGGAACTTGTTATTTCCTTTTGAGCGGCCGTTTTTGCATCTTTAGACAAGTTTACGCTGTCGGTACGCATATAGGTTATAAAACCTGCTTCGTACAAACGTTGCGCCATTGTCATAGTCTTACTTACTGAAAAATATAATTTTCGCGCCGCTTCTTGTTGAAGCGTAGATGTTGTAAAAGGTGCTGCCGGGCTTTTCTTTGCTGGCTTTTTGGTTAGCTCTGCTATCTTATAATTTGCATCTTTATTTCTTTCAAGAAAATCACGTGCTTCAACATCTGTATCAAAATTCTTTGGCAATTTAGCTTTAAAACTATTGCCTTCATTTGTCTTAAATTCAGCATCCACTCTATAACTTCCAACCGGTGTAAAGGCTTCAATATCTCGTTCTCTTTCAACTATAAGTCTAACTGCAACGCTCTGAACACGGCCTGCAGAAAGACCACCTTTTACTTTTTTCCAAAGTACTGGTGAAAGCTCATAACCAACTAATCTGT
>JBBSOK010000081.1:0-13015 GCA_038259825.1 Flavobacteriales bacterium | reverse complement strand
CACCGCAATGCTAACCGATAAAACTGGAAGACATTTAGTAATGATGCCGCATTTGGAGCGTTCTACTTTCCCGTGGAATTGGGCATATTACCCAAAAGACAGAAAAAACGACAAAGTTTCACCTTGGGTTGAGGCGTTGGTTAATGCGAGGAAGTGGGTTGAGAAAAGTAAAAAAGCATCTTAACAAAAATTTACAAGGCGAAGTGACGTTACTTTAATTCGTAAATTCATATGTTACGGATTAGTGATTTATAAGTATCGAAATCCACTAAAATATATCCAAAAATTTATTATGACTTACAATACATTAGTACTCCGTCTTAAAAATGCGCTTTATATAAGTACCGAAGTAATTGAAATTAAACGCGAATTACGAGGGTTAACCCATTCTCAGAAATCCGATTTCTTCGATCAATTGAAAAGAGAAAAGTATAAAAGCGATTATGCCCAAATAAACAAAGTAATGCCAGAAATTATAAAGAGCGCAAGTCCTTTTTAAG
Organism: Flavobacteriales bacterium; assembly: GCA_038259825.1. Classification (GTDB taxonomy): domain Bacteria; phylum Bacteroidota; class Bacteroidia; order Flavobacteriales; family Flavobacteriaceae; genus JBBSOK01. The sequence goes on along the minus strand of JBBSOK010000081.1, from coordinate 12,515 downwards.
CGATTATTTTCATTGCGATTATAAATAATTACGCTATTACAATTATCATAAAATAGAAAACCACTTGCAACAATATTTGTGAGTGGTTTTTTTGTATTTATAAAATATTTTTTAGAATATTAATCTAAAAAAAAACTACTTTACTCAATAGAATACGGCTTTGCCTAAATTGCGCAAAATTTACCCATTATATATTAGTAAATTGAGCTACCAACCAAATAATTGTATTCATGAAAAATATATACTTCATCTTTTTTGTTCTAGTTTCATTTTCTAATTATGCTCAAAATTTTGAAAGAAACTGGGAAAAAGTAATTTCCTTTGAACAGAAAGGTAGCATAAAATCCGCTTTTGAAGTGGTTAATAAAATCTATAAGAAAGCTAAAAGAAAAAATACTGATATAGAAATTATTAAAACCTTTTTCTTTCGTGCAAAATATATGCAAGTGCTGGAAGAGGATGCACAAACGAAGATTATTGAGAATTTACGTAATGATATTAAGGAAGTTTCCCAACCTTCCCAAGCGCTTTTAGAATATATTTATGCAAAATGCCTACTTGATTATTTACAAAGAAATAAATATAAAATTAAGCGCAGAACTGAAACAGAAAATATCTTAAACAAAAATTTTCTTACTTGGACAACTTCAGATTTTGAAACCGAAATTGGTAAATTAGATGAAAAATTAATTGCCAACAAAAAAATACTTCAAAATAAAAAGCTACAAGACTATGAACTTATTCTTGAATTCGAGAAATTAGAAAATATAAAAGATGAAAACCTTTATAATTTTCTATTAAAGAAATATATATCACTTTATAAAAATCAAATCGAAAGGTGGGAAAACAGGGATAAATTTTTTACAAATTTAGAAAATGAAATTTACAGTGAAACAGATAATTTTCTTAAAATCAAATTTGATTCGGTCTCAGACTACTACCTAAAACGGATAGCCCAATTATTTCACGAGCTGGAGAAAACAAATCCTAATAATCAAAACCTTCAATTGCAGAGGATGCAGTTTTTTGAGGAATATGTATTTAGAAATAAAGATAATTTTCTTGCCGTGCTTAATAAATTTCAGCAGAAAATAAAGGATACTTCTTTAGCAAAACAAGTTCAATTAGATAGGGCAGAATTATATAATAATTTGGCTGTAAAAAAAATAAGGCCTTCCTATAAAAATACTGCTGTAAGCATTTTGGATAGTATCTTGAGTGAAAAATCACGCTCAAATATTTATAAAAATGCATATAAAATAAAGCAAGAAATTCTTTCTAAGAAAATATCTGTGAGAATTCAACAATATGTTTATGATGGAGAGAACACCCGAGCATTTATTGAATTTCAAAATACAGATAGTCTGTTTATTAACATATTTAAAATAAAAGAAGACTATGATTTTAGTAATGGTTGGCGTTCAAATGACAGTATAATTGAGAGTTTATTTGAAAAATCGAAATTTCAAAAGCTGTTGCAGTTTGAACTTCCAAAACAAGATGATTACTACGAGCATACAACCGAGGTTTTAATCCCCAAATTAGAAAAGGGAAACTATTTATTTGTATTTGCTGCTGAAAAAGCTCGTTTTCAAAAAACAGAAAAGTATGATTTTAAGGTCATAAAAGTAACAGATTTAGCCATCGTAAAAAACCAAGAACAAAATAAAGATATACTTACAGTTTTAAACAGAAAGACCGGGCAACCAATTGAAAATGTTACCGTCCAAATGAATGACTTAAAAACTAATTCAGATAAGTACGGAAAAGCAGAATTTACTAGACCTGTTAAGAGCAAAAACCAAAATTATTACAACAATGTTACTGTCCAATATGGCATTGATACTTTAAAAACTCAATTTTATAAATACTATTACAATACAGATGATGCGGAAACTGAAGACGAAGCATTTTTTGGCGATGTAAAATTTTATCTAGACCGTGCCATTTACCGTCCAGGTCAAAAAGTTTATGGGAAAGGTATAGTGATTCAAAAAAAAGCAGGTGTAAAAAGTGTAGTACCAAATGTAACAGTGCTTATATATGTTGAAGATGCAAAAAACAACGAGATATTAGAAAAGGAATATAAAAGTAACGAGTTTGGCTCATTTACTTTCGATTTTGTTATACCTAAAAATGGCATAACCGGTCAATTTTCAATTGAAGCAGATGAACCTGATATTTATGAGAATGATATTTATTACAATGCTGATACAGATGAACACAGCTTTTGGGATTATGTAGATTTCAATTATTCAACAATAGATTTTAGCGTTGAAGAATACAAAAAACCAACATTCAAGATTGAATTTGACGAAATTACTGAAAATTATCAGGTTTATGATACCATATCGGTTACGGGAAAAGCTATCTCGTTTTCTGGAGTAAACCTCAGCGATTCTAAGGTTTCGTATCGTATTGAGCGAAAATCATATCCAAATTATTACAGCCGTTATAGTCCTTCAGAAAACTTACAGATTTATCAAAGTGAAACAACCACTGACGGCTCAGGTAATTATAAAATAGACTTTAAAGCCACACCAAGTTTAGAAATGGATAAAAAGGATTTGCCAATTTTTGAATATATAATTACGGCAGATGTAACAGATATACGTGGAGAAACCCAAACAACTGAAACTAGTGTTAACGTGGGCTATCATTCTTTGTCTCTTGATGTTACGATGCCAAATATTGTTAATACTCAAAATGAAAATACAATACAACTTTCAAGCAAAAATTTGAATGGTAAATTTTTGGCGACCAAAGGCTCGTTAAAAATTTATTATAAAGAGCCACTAAATTCAAAATTTAAAAAAAGGATATTTTCAAAGCCAGACATTCCGGGATTTACAGATGAAGAATTTGAAAAACTTTTTCCATACGAGGATAATTACAATGTAGATTATACTAATGGTTTAGGTTCTATAATATATTCTAAAGAAGTAAACACGGATTTTGAAAATAAGATAAATTTAAATTTTTTAAAAAACGAAAAAAGCGGAAAATATACAGTGATTTTTGCGGCAACTGATGCATTTAATAATCACATCGAAAACACGACCAACTTCATCCTATTACACGATGCAACCAATCAAAATAATAAAATAATTACCTTTAAAACACTCAATATAAATCCATTTGAAGATGGTTTTGCTGATATTGAAATATGGTCTGATATAAAAATGCTCTTTGTAACCATTTCATCTGACGAAAGTTTTAATTTTAAGAATGACTTATTTCTAAAAAATGGTAAAGCCAAAGTGAAAGTACCGATAAACAAGGATAGAACTGAAGATATCAATTTAAAATTTGAAACTTATTTTGAGAATGAATATTTTACAGAATCTTACACAATTGATAAAAGCGCCATTAGCGATTTGCAAATTATTGTGAATAGTTTCCGAAATAAAATTGAACCAGGAAGTGACCAAAATTGGAATTTTACAATAAATAACAAAACTCAAACTGCAGAAGCAGAAGCTTTAGTTTCTATGTACGATAGCTCTTTGGACCAATTTGAAACCAAAAATTGGGATGGTTTAAATATAAGAGACAACTATTATAATAATTATAATCGTAGCGAAAACTTAACAAATAATATAACTTATACCAGCTTAAACAGATTAAACACACCATTACCTAGATTTAGGTACACCAATAATAATATAGATTTATTCTGGTTTGGCTTCGATTTTGTAAATCCAAAGTCAAAAGACTTTTTCTTGAATAGCAATAAAATAATCTCAAAAATTCCAGAAGATGCTACTATAGCTTTTGGTATTATTACGGATGATAGTGGCCTACCATTACCTGGCGCAAACGTAATTGTGCGTGGCACGAGCCGAGGCACTCAAACTGATTTTGATGGGTACTATTCTATAGAAGTTGGACAGGATGAAATATTGGATATATCATACGTAGGTTTTGATTCAAAAAGTATAAAAGCAAATACGGGTGAAAATGATGTTTCGCTTGATCCTGGATCTTCATTAAATGAGGTTGTTATTACTGGTTATTCTCAAAGAAATAAAACGGTGCAAACTTCTGCAGTTATTTCGATAGAAAATGATTCAGTTTTTTATAATTTAAATGGTAAAGCTGCAGGAGTTCAGATTACCGCAGCTAACGGTAAACCTGGACAAGGTTTTTTTGTACGCATTAGAGGATCAGGTTCTATAAACGCTGGTAGCTCCATACCTTTGTATATTGTTGATGGTAAAGCCATTAATCAAGATGATTCTAATAATGGAGAAGTCTTTTTAGCAGGTATAAATAACGACGATATTTTAGATATTACGATATTAAAAGATGCTGCTTCAACTGCGCGCTACGGTTCCCGCGGTATAAATGGTGTAATAATTATTACTACTAAAAAATCATTGGAAGCTTTGCAAATTGTACAGACGCGTAAAAATTTTAATGAAACCGCCTTTTTCTACCCCCAGTTAAAAACAGATAAAAAAGGACAAGTAAGCTTCAATTTTATCAGTCCAGAATCTTTAACGCAATGGAAGTTAAGATTGTTAGCTCACAACAAAAATACCCTTTCTGGTTATCTTGAAAAAATAGTTATAACCCAAAAAGAATTAATGATTGCTCCCAATATGCCTCGCTTTTTCAGAGAAAAAGATACAATTCAATTATCTGCAAGAATTTCAAATTTAACTTCGGAAAGTAAAACTGGAACGGCAATTTTACAACTTTTTGATGCCGTAACAATGCAAGCAATTGATATTGAAACAAATAATCAAAATAATATTAAAACATTCATCGTAAACCCAAATGGAAATACCGTAGTTTATTGGAAAATTTCTGTTCCACAAGGTCTACAAGGTCTTCAATATAAAGTTGTTGCTAAAGCTGGAGATTTTTCCGATGGTGAAGAAAATATAATTCCAGTACTAACAAATTCAATTATTGTAACCGAAAGCAAACCAATTTGGATTCGTGGTAATACAGAAAAGGACTTTACTTTAGAAAATCTTAAATATAATACCTCTACAACGTTAAAAAATCACCAGATTATCTTGGAATATACAAGTAATCCAACGTGGCTTGCAATTGAAGCGCTACCTTATTTAATGGAATATGAGCACGAATGTTCCGAGCAAACTTTTGCACGTTATTATGCAAATGCTATAGCAACCCAAATTTTAGATAACAATCCAAAAATAGCCGCTCATTTTCAAAATATAAATGAAGCAAATACAACTTCTAATTTAGAGGAAAATGAAGAATTAAAATCTATAATTCTTTCTGAAACTCCGTGGTTTAATGATGCACTTTCGGAAAAAGAAAAGCAAGAGAGAATGGCCGTGTTATTTAACTTGCAAAAAATGAAAGAAGCGCAGCAAAACACTTATGATAAACTTAGTCAAAAACAGCTACCAAGCGGAGCATTTCCTTGGTTTGAGGGTGGAAGTGAAAATGAATATATTACCCGACATATTATTGCTGGCTTAGGAAAGCTTGGATTAAAATCCGACAGTATTTCAGCAAGTTTTGAAGAAATTACTACAAGTGGCATCAAGTATTTAGACAGAAAATTTCAGGAAAGAAATAAGCCAGAGTTGGAGAAAAATAAAAATTTGAAAGAACTTGGCTATTCGGATATTCACTATTTATATGTCCGAAGTCTTTACTTAAAGTCTCATCCTATTTTAGATTCATTACAATTGAAAATAAATAATGCATTAGATATCCTTAAAGAAAATTGGCTTACCTCTACACTTTATGAAAAAGGATTAACAGCACTCGCTTTTAATCGGTTTGGATATGATGAAACGGCAAAAAAGATAATAAATAATTTGAAGGAAACAGCTTCAAATAATGAAGATTGGGGAATGTATTGGATTGAAAATAAGCAAAGTTGGCATTGGTATCAAGCACCGATTGAAACTCAAGCAATATTAATAAGTGCTTTTGCAGAGGTTGAAAATGACAAAAAATCGGTTGAAGCTATGAAGGTATGGTTGCTTAAAAATAAGCAAGTAAAAAGTTGGTCTTCAACAAAATCAACTTCAGAAGCTATTGATGCATTTTTATTGTACGGTAAGGATTGGACAGATGTTCAAGACAAAACTACATTTAAATTAGGCAATTATAATGTTCTAAAAAATAAATTAGCTGAAAGTAAAGATGAAAGCGAAACTGGCTATGTAAAAGTTTCATTAAAACCAATTGAAATTTCGAAGGATATGGCAACTCTTTCCATAAAAAATAATAACAACGCGCCAGGTTACGGCGGATTTTATTGGCAATATTTTGAAGAATTGGATCAAATTAAAAACAACACAAACACACCATTACTTGCTTTAAAAGAATTATATATAAAAGAAAATACGGACAGCGGCCAACAACTTACAAAAGTGACCTCAGAAAACCCACTAAAAATTGGCGATTTAATTACTATACGCCTCATAGTTTCAACAAAAGAAGACATGGAATTTGTTCACCTTAAAGATATGCGAGCTTCAACCTTCGAGCCTGTTGATGTGCTTTCTGAGTACAAATATAAAGATGGTCTAAGCTATTATATAAGCACTCGCGATGCAGCAACCAACTTCTTTTTTGACCGAATTGATAAAGGTACTTACGTTCTAGAATATGATGTTCGGGTTAATAATATCGGAAATTTTTCAAATGGAATTACAACAATACAAAGTATGTATGCACCGGAATTTAGCAGTCACAGCAAAGGTATGAGAGTAAAAATTATTGATTAAAACATGTTAGTTATCAATACATTATACTATTTTTGATATATTCTTCCTGTTTTTTAAATCAGGGTTATGGATAACTTTCAAGTATTACCTACTGTGTTTACATTTTTGCAATTAATGTTATGAAAAAATTTCTACTTCTATTATTTATCTGCTCTATCGGCTTTGCACAACAATCAGAAATTTACCAGCGTGCCAAGATTTCTTTAGATGAATCCCATACCCTTGCCGATCTTTCAAATTTAGGTTTGGCGGTAGACCATGGTATTTTTAAAAAAGACATTTCAATTATAAGTGAATTTTCGGTTTCTGAAATTGCAAAAGCAAAAAATGCAGGTTTTACGGTTGAAATACTTGTTGAAGACGCAAAAGCAGAATTTTTAAAACAGAATGCAAACCCAAATCCAGTTGAAAGAAACGCAGATTGTGATAACGGAATTATAGATTATGTTACACCAAATAACTTCACATTGGGTTCCATGGGCGGTTATCTTACCTATCAAGAATTATTGGACCAGTTGGATTTAATGAAAAGCCTCTACCCTAACCTAATAACTTCAAAAGAAAATATATCTACGTTTTTAACCGAAGGCACGCCGGATAATTCGGTAACACCATCAATTGGCGGTAACGGGATTAAATGGGTTAAGATTAGCGACAATCCAGATTCCACAACAGAAGGTGAACCGCAAATTTTATATACTGCCATACACCACGCGCGGGAACCAATTTCATTATCGCAACTTGTTTTTTATATGTGGTATTTGCTGGAAAATTATGAAACAGACCCGCAGATAAAAGGAATTGTTGATAATACCGAACTCTATTTTGTGCCCGTTATAAATCCTGATGGCTATTTGTACAACCAAAAAACAGATCCAAATGGCGGCGGTTTTTGGCGTAAGAACCGAAAAAATACCTACGGGACGGATTTGAACAGAAATTATAATTATTTTATAAACGGCAATCCAAACAATGGTTCTTGGGGCGGCGAAGGCACTTCGAGCAATTTTAATAGTGATGTGTACCACGGTCCTTCCCCTTTTTCGGAAGTTGAAACGCAGGCAATGAAGTTTTTTGTTGAAAACCATAATTTTGTAATGGCTTTCAACAACCATACATATAGTAATTTGTTGCTATATCCATATGGTTTTACACAAAATTATCCAACACCAGAAAATGACCTTTTTCAAGGAATTTCAGAAGAACTGGTTTCGCAAAATGGTTTTGCAAACATAATTTCATCGGAGTTATATTCCGCTGCAGGCGGCAGTGATGACTTTATGTACGGAACAGTTGGAACGCATTCCAAAATTTATTCTTTTACCCCAGAAATCGGAGATTCGTTTTGGCCTTCAATTTCGCGTATAATACCGCTTTGTAAAGGGATGATGTATAACAACATTACCGGAGCGCAGATGGTTAAGAATTATGCGGTGTTACAAGATAATTCGTCATACTATATTGGAGATGGTTTAAATAAAACACAAGAGTTTGATCTTAAAAGATTAGGTATTACTGGTACAGGAAATTTCACTGTAAGTTTAATACCTATATCAGATAATATTGTCTCGGCAGGGCCAAGTGTCACTATAAATGGATTAGATCTTTTAGCCAGCCAAACTGGTTCTATAAGTTACGTGGTGGATGGAATAACCGGCGCTTTCCGGGACCAAACTGTGGTTTTTAATCTGGTTGTAAATAACGGAGATTATGATACTTCATATTTATTCTTCAAAGAAACTGGCACTCCAAATCCAGTATTAATTGATCCTGGAAATAGTGCTACAGATAATTTCAACAATAATGGTTGGGGTACAACAACCTCAACTTTTGTATCGCCTTCAAGCTCTATAACGGACTCTCCAAATGGCAATTACCAAAGTAACGCCAATAAAACTATTGCCCTCAATAACCCTATAAGTTTACAAAATTCCTCTGGGGCAAGTGTTACATTTTATGCAAAGTGGGACCTTGAAAATGATTATGATTATGTTCAGTTTGAAATTTCAATAGATAATGGAGCTTCTTGGATACCCCAATGCGGGAAATTTACTAATGCTGGCAGCGATAATGGTGCCCAGCCAATAGGCGAGCCAATATATGATGGTACTGTTAATGACTGGGTTCTTGAAGAAATTAGCTTAGAAGAATATATAAATGAAAATATATTGGCAAGATTTCATTTAGTTTCTGATAACGGCATAAATGGTGACGGCTTTTATTTTGACGACCTAACTTTTAATGTTGTAGAAGACATCCTTTCTACAGAAGACTACACAACATCACAATTTACAATTTACCCAAATCCAGTAAGTAATATTTTAATTATTAAAACACAATTGACCAATTATACAGCTGAAGTTTATACAATACAAGGTCAATTAGTTGAGGTTTCAGAAAATAATAACGGAACTACTAGAATTGATTACAGTAAATATAGTTCGGGTTTATATATTCTAGAATTGAATTCAGAAAAGAAATCGCAAACCTTAAAAATTATAAAGGAATAGTAATATTCAATTAAAATAGTATCTTTAAAGGGAACAGTTTAAATAACTGTTCCCTTTTTTATTCAACATCTCAATTAAATCATTATTTTGCAGTACAAATTTCAATAAAAATGAACGATCCAAAAAGACTTTTCGACTTCCCATACTATCAGCTTGAAAAATATCCTCAAGAAAAATGCTTAAGTACCAAATACAACGGCCAGTGGAAATCTATTTCTACACAAGAATATATAGATAAGGCAAATGCTTTAAGCCGTGCACTTTTACGAAAAGGAGTAAACCCAAACGATAAAATTGCAGTTATTTCTATGACCAACCGCACGGAATGGAATATTTGTGATATTGGTATAATGCAGACCGGAGCCCAGGATGTACCTATTTATCCAACTATTTCTGAAGAAGAATATGAGTATGTCTTAAACCATAGCGAAGCAATTTATTGTTTTGTATCGTGTAAGGAAGTGTATGATAAAATACAACAAATTAGAGCCAATGTGCCTTCTTTAAAAGAAGTATACACTTTCGACGAAATTGACGGAGCGAAAAACTGGAGCGAAATATTAGACGAAGGAAAAGACAAAAGCAATCAAGAAGAAGTTGTAAAAAGAATGGAAGCCATTAACGAAGACGATTTGGCTACTTTAATATATACTTCTGGTACTACCGGAAAACCAAAAGGGGTAATGCTCTCGCATAAAAATATATCATCAAATGCAAAATTTAGTTCAGAGCGCTTGCCTATTGTTTTAGGAAAATCGAAAGCACTTAGTTTTCTTCCAGTTTGCCATATTTATGAGCGAATGTTACAATATATGTATCAATTTTGTGGTGTCGAAATACACTTTGCCGAAAGTTTAGAAACCATCAGCGATAATCTAAAAGAAGTAAAACCTGATGTAATGAGCGCCGTACCACGATTGCTGGAAAAAGTGTACGATAAAATTTACGCAAAAGGCGCAGATCTTACAGGAGTTAAGAAAAAACTATTTTTCTGGGCGATAGAGTTAGGCTTAAAATATGAACCATATGGACAAAATGGTTGGTGGTATGAAAGTAAATTGAGTATTGCCAGAAAATTGATTTTCAGTAAATGGCAAGAAGCCTTAGGTGGAAATCTGAAAGCAATTGCCTCTGGCAGTGCTGCCCTACAACCAAGATTGGCTCGGGTTTTTAATGCTGCCGAAATTCCAGTTATGGAAGGCTACGGTCTTACTGAAACCTCTCCAGTTGTAACAGTAAATGATATGCGTAACAATGGTTTTAGAATTGGCACCGTTGGCAAACCACTAAAAGAAACAGAAATAAAAATTGCGGATGATGGAGAGATTTTAATAAAAGGTCCACAAGTCATGTTGGGTTATTATAAAAACCCAGAACAGACTGAGGAAGTATTAAAAAATGGTTATTTCCACACAGGAGATATCGGCGAAATTGATGGCGATGGATTCCTAAAAATTACAGATCGTAAAAAGGAAATGTTTAAAACCAGCGGTGGTAAATACGTAGCGCCGCAACTACTTGAAAATGCGATGAAACAATCCAGGTTTATAGACCAGATAATGGTAGTTGGCGAAGGCGAAAAAATGCCAGCAGCCTTAATACAACCAGATTTTGATTTTGTAAAAGAATGGGGTTCCAAAAAAGGCAGAAATATTCCAAGTGATCCAAAAGAAATGGTAAAAAACCAAGCTGTTATTGACCGAATTCAAAAAGAGGTAGATAGCTACAACGAACGTTTTGGGAAATGGGAAAAAGTAAAACGTTTTGAACTAACCCCAGAAGTTTGGAGTATTGAAGGTGGCCAACTTACTCCAACCATGAAAATGAAACGTAAGGTTATAAAAGAGCAATATAAAGACTTGTATAATAAGATTTATGAGCATAAGGGGTAAAAATTCTTATTGTTTTATAGTCTTATATAAATGAAAAAATCAACCCAAAAAAAGCTGTACTATGATGTCGCAATATTGGTCACTGACATTTAGAGACTTTTAAATTAATTTTTATTATTTCTTATAAAATAACCTTTCATATAGCCTTGTTTTTCTGCGCTGCTTTTTTTCAAGCAACTGCACAAGAAACTGAAGTTGTAAAGGTTACTGTGCTGGGCCAGGATGAAGGGCTTTTGCAATTAAATGCTCAAGCCTTGGCGCAAGATGAACTTGGCTATCTTTGGGTTGGAACTGAAGACGGACTTCATCGTTTTAACAGTTATGAGTTTACCGCTTTTTTGGCAAACCCAACTGATACTACCAGCATAAAAGACGATCATATTCGAGGACTTGAAGCAGTTGGTGATACTTTATGGATTGCTACAAATTCCCAAGGAATAGTTGGTTATCAGCAGTCTAAAAATTTATTCTTCGAGGTACTTTCAGAAAGCAACCGTGATTATAAAATTGGTCATAATGTGTTTACTGTAAATGAAAAACTTCTCTTATTTGCTGTAAAAAATCATTTTATACTTTTTGACAGAGCCAAAAAAACGTACAAAAGTTTTCAACTTCCAGAATCAGAAAGGGAAAATTTTGTTTCAGATGTTTTTCTTTTAAACAATAATCAGCTTTTGTTGGCAACTTCGGTTTCTGGGATTTTATCTTTCAATTTAAAAACTGAAAAGTCTAATTCTTTTTCTAAAACTTTCGATAATCTTAAAGTTTCTTCATTCTTAAAAAATAATGAAACACTATATATTGGTAGTGAAATTGGTCTTTCACGATATAATCTTGAAACCAAAACATTTGCAGAAACTAAAATTAAACAAGCCACAATTGGAATTCACAAAATAGATGCTCAAAATATTTACGTTGCAACAACTACAAATGTCCTAAAGTACAATCTGAATGAAGATAAATTTAATAAGATTATATTTCAGAATAAAGACAATACCTTATTTGAAAATGTGGTTGTAGAGCGTTTTGCTAATGACGATAAAAGTAATCTTTGGCTTGGCACAGCCGGCAACGGTGTTCTGTACATCAATAAATTTCAAACTAAATTTACAACGTATCAGGTTTCAATACCTTCCGAATCTTCCGATAAAGCAATCAATATATTTCCGTTCTTTAAAAAAGATCAAAATCTTTGGTTGGGTACTGGCGCCGGTACTATCCGTTTTAATGCTGAAAGTGGGGCTTACAATGTTTTTGAAAAAGGCAAAGGTGGTATTACATATACTTTTGCCGAGGACCAAAACGGCACACTTTGGGTAGGTACTATTTTTGATGGTTTACTAAAGTATGATCCAAAAACGGATAGTTTTAGACAGTTTTTAAACTCT
>JBBSOK010000080.1:0-13154 GCA_038259825.1 Flavobacteriales bacterium | reverse complement strand
TCTCCTTAAAGGAAAAATTGTTAGCGAAATTGAGATGTTTAATCCGGAAGTTATTTATGTTTTTGAAGACCAAAAAGATACAATTGCCGGTGAAGCTGATGTGGATGATTGGACCAAGGCCTTAACGGATATCGTACCGTTGGAAATTAACCACTTTGAAGTACATAACGGAAAAGTAGCATTTGTACAACTGCAAGCAGAACCAAATATTGATCTGGAAATCAATAAAGTTGAATTGTATGCAGACAATTTGCGAAATGTAGTCGAGAAACAACGCGTCTTACCTTCGCCATTTAACGCAACAGGAATTGCTTTTGGTGGTGGAAATGTAAAACTGGATGGTAACATAAATTTAGTGAAAGAAATACCAGATATGGATTTAGCATTTTCATTGGAAAACAGTAACGCTACAGCTTTAAATGAGCTTACTAATTATTATGCAGGTATCGATTTTGACAAAGGCAATTTTAGCCTCTTTAGCGAAATTGCGATTGCCGATGGATATCTGAAAGGCTATATTAAACCAATGCTTACAGACAGTAAATTAATAGGAAAAGAAGACGGTTTTCTTGAAACATTATGGGAAGGCTTTGTTGGCTTTTTTAAATTTGCATTGGCAAACCAAGGTACAGATACTATTGCAACCAGAGTACCGCTTGAAGGCGATTTAAATAATGTGGATGCAGGAATTTGGAGTACGGTTTTCAATATTTTTGGCAATGCTTGGGTGAGCGCTTTTAAAGGCGAAACAGACAATACTATAGATTTTGAAGATGCCTTTAAGGATCCAAATTTAACAAAAGAAGAAAAACAGGAATTGCGCAAAAAAAGAAGGGAACAAAGAAAAGAAGAGCGCCAAAATGATACGACAGACGGTTTTTTTAAGCGAATTTTCGATGGAAAAGAAAAAGAGGATTAAAGTTAATTTTAATTGGTTTTAATTCTCAATCTTAAAATAAAAGTAATAGTTTAACGCGAGCAAAAGCAAGTATCGACCATTGTGACGTTAACATAGAACACTAAAATGCGAATAGATATTATTACCGCCTTACCCGAATTACTTGTTAGCCCTTTTGAGGTTTCAATCTTAAAACGTGCAATTGAAAAAGGTTTGGTAGAAGTACACATTCATAATCTTCGGGATTTTTCAACAAATTCTTATAATCAAATTGACGATTATCAATTTGGTGGAGGTGCAGGAATGGTTATGATGATTGAGCCAATTGATAAATGCATTAGTAAATTGAAGTCCGAAAGAAATTACGACGAAGTAATTTATATGACACCAGACGGTAAAACATTCAATCAAAAAACAGCAAACACACTTTCCTTAAAAGAAAATCTGATAATTTTATGTGGTCATTATAAAGGAGTAGACCAACGAGTTCGAGATCAATTTGTTACAATGGAAATTAGCGTTGGCGACTTTGTTCTAAGCGGTGGCGAGCTTGCAGCTGCTTTAGTTTCCGACGCCGTAATAAGATTATTGCCTGGCGTTTTGGGTGATGAAACAAGTGCGCTAACAGACAGTTTTCAAGACAATCTATTGGCACCTCCAATTTACACAAGGCCAGCCGAATATAAAGGTTGGGAAGTACCGGAAATATTATTAAGCGGCCACAGCGCAAAGATTGAAAAATGGCGCGAAGACCAAGCTTATGAGCGCACCAAAACTCGACGTCCGGATCTATTGGACGATTAAGTATCTTTTAAAATTCACTTTAAAACCTAATCAAAAAATATGTTGAAATTTTTTTTCGCATCCATATTTATACTTACTCTCGTTTTTTCCTGTAAAGATTCAATCACAGAAAGAGACATAGATCCTTCAAAAGAAAAACAAAATATGGCTTTTAATGAAATACTTGAAAAATATTCGGAAGATCAACGAAAATTAAATCCGCTTAAAGCAACATCTGCAGGCGACAATAGATATAATGATCAATTTCCAAATTTTATTTCAGATGACTATTTGGAGAATTTAAAATCCACTTACACTTCTTACAAGGAGCAAATTTTGGCAATTGAAGACTCTACACTTTCTTCAACCCAAAAAATGAGCAAAGATGTTCTCTTGTGGGAATGTAATATTATTCTTGAAAAGCTAACCTTTAAAAATCAGCAGTACTTTCCGATAGATCAAATGTGGACGGTTAATTTGGCGGTTGGACAATTGGCTAGCGGCAGTAGCTCGCAGCCTTTTCAAACGGTTCAAGATTATGAAAATTGGCTAAAACGTTTGTATGGCTATGTTATTTGGTTACAAACAGCAAAGAAAAATATGCAGAAAGGAATGGCCGAAGGTTATGTTTTGCCAAAAAGCCTTGTTAAAAAAGTGCTTCCACAGTTAGCCGAAATGACGGAACCGGATTTGGAGAAAAATCTATTTAATTCCCCAATTAGAAATTTTCCACAAGGTTTCACTTCCGAAGAAAAAGAAGAATTGACTTCGAAATATAAAAAAGTAATTACTGGAAAAATAATTCCTACATATCAAAATCTATTAGATTTTATGGGAGGCGATTATTTAAATAAAAGCCGAACCACTTCAGGAATTGAAGATACACCCGCAGGAACAGCATATTATCGGCACCAAATAAAGTTGTACACCACAACAGATATTACAGCAGATGAAATTCATCAATTAGGCTTAAAAGAAGTTGCAAGAATCTCTTCAGAAATGGAAAAAGTGAAAGCTAAGCTAGGTTTTAAGGGAACGTTAAATAAATTTTTTGATACAATAAGAAGCAATCCGCAATTAATGCCATATAAGGAGCCACAGCAGATTATTGAAAACTTTGAATATATCCATAATAAAATGCAACCTAAATTAGAAAAGCTGTTTGGCGAGAAACCAAATACACCTTTTCAAGTAAAACAAACTGAAGCTTTTAGGGAAAATAGCGCAAGCGCCGAGTATAATCCCGGAAGTTTAGACGGCACGCGGCCCGGCACTTTTTATGTACCAATACCTGATGCTACTAAATATAATGTGTATTCTGACGAGTCTTTGTTTTTACACGAAGCTATTCCTGGGCATCATTATCAAATTTCTTTAACTCAGGAAAATGAAAATTTGCCATTATTCAGAAAAACGCTTTTTTACAGCGGTTACGGCGAAGGCTGGGCGCTATACAGTGAATCTTTGGGTAAAGAATTGGGCCTTTATACTGATCCTTACCAATATTTTGGAATGCTTGGCGCCGAAATGCACCGAGCTGTAAGATTGGTTGTTGATACTGGATTACACTCAAAAGGTTGGACACGCGAGCAAGCAATACAATATTCTTTAGAAAATGAAGCTGTAAGTGAAGCTGGCATAACCTCAGAGATTGAACGTTATATGGCAAATCCTGGACAAGCATTATCTTATAAAATAGGACAATTAAAAATTCAAGAGCTACGCAAAAAAGCAGAAAAGGAATTAGGCAGACATTTTGATATTAAGGAATTTCATTCCGAAGTATTGGAAACAGGCTGCATTCCACTTCAATTGTTGGAAAACAAAATAAATGCTTGGATAAAAGAAATAAAAGACGGACCGAAAAGAAGAAAGAAGTTTTCGATATAAAAATAGCTACAACACTTGCTTCAGAGATAAATTTGTTTATTTTTGCACCCACTTTAACCAACCTCTGGCGAGAAACGTGAATGTTGCTTTAAGTTAATCGATATTAATACATTATAATGGAAGAGTTATTAAAATTTGTGCAGAGCGAATTTGTTCCAACAAAAGATTTCCCTGAATTTTCAGCAGGTGATACCATTACGGTTTTCTACGAAATTCGTGAAGGTGAAAAAACAAGAACACAGTTTTTTAGAGGTGTTGTAATACAGGTTAAAGGTACTGGTACTTCAAAAACCTTTACAATCCGTAAAATGTCTGGTACTGTAGGTGTTGAACGTATTTTCCCTATCAACTTACCAACACTACAAAAAATTGAAATCAACAAAAAAGGTAGCGTACGTAGAAAACGTATTTACTACTTTAGAGGTCTTACAGGTAAAAAAGCCCGTATTAAAGAAAAGCGTTACTAGCATTTCGCCTATAGAATTTAGAAAGTCCCCACCAAAAATGGGGACTTTCTGCGTTTTGAACAATTGTTGATAATGTTGGTTAATTAGTTGTTTATATTTACGAGCCTATAATTTTGGAAACCATTTGATTATATTCTTATATTTACTACATCAACGTAGTGTTACAGCTTAGTTGGTATTCATAAAGTAACGTTCTTTATATATACTTTTTTATACTTGTTGGAAGTCTGTATTGTTTTACTACAATATGTATTTAGAGTAAAAAAAAAGTTGGAGCTATTTATTTTTCAATTACAGATTGACTTATTGTTAAAGTAATTAAAAAATTTAATAGACTCTGTTGTAGGAAAT
The DNA here is from genome assembly GCA_038259825.1 of Flavobacteriales bacterium. Classification (GTDB taxonomy): domain Bacteria; phylum Bacteroidota; class Bacteroidia; order Flavobacteriales; family Flavobacteriaceae; genus JBBSOK01. Next base: position 8,765 of record JBBSOK010000080.1, on the reverse strand, counting down.
CACAACCGCAAGGGTATAATAAACTTGCATTATCACGAATTTAATTCGAGAGGTTGGCAACGGTTTACTACACAAGAAGCCATAGTGTTGCAGTATTGCAATAGTATGGCTTTTCTTGTTTTGAAAAGTCCGAAGATTAATATATCTTCAATCTAAAACACAAGCTATCAAAATACTTAAGAATTAGCATTTTCAAACCTTTCAAAACCTTTGCCAATTCGTTATATTTGTGACTTTTCAGATTAAAAATACTTCAGAATAAAAATTTCAAAAATATACTCCCAACATGACGAAACCCGCAAAAATTCTTTATACCAAAACGGACGAAGCCCCAGCATTGGCAACATATTCATTTTTACCAATTGTTCAGGCATTTACTGCACCTTCCCATATTGAAATTGAAACAAGGGACATTTCTTTAGCTAACCGCATTTTATCATTATTTCCCGATAATCTAAAACCCGAACAACGCGTTAATGATGATTTGGCGGAGTTGGGCGAATTAGCAAAAACACCAGAAGCAAATATTATTAAACTTCCAAATATTAGCGCTTCGGTTCCTCAGTTAAGTGAAGCGATTACAGAGCTTCAAAAGAAAGGTTTTGCTATACCAGATTATCCAGAAAACCCGCAGAATGATGCAGAAAAGGCTATCCGGTCTAAATATGATAAAGTAAAAGGTAGCGCAGTAAACCCAGTTTTGCGTGAAGGTAATAGCGATCGTCGCGCACCAAAAGCAGTAAAAAATTATGCAAAGAACCATCCGCATAGTATGGGAGCTTGGAGCGCAGACAGCAAAAGCAAGGTTGCAACAATGGATGAAGGCGATTTTAGACATACAGAAAAGTCCCAAACATTGCAAAATGATGATGTTTTAAAAATTGTTTTAACCAGTGCATCAGGCGAAAAAACAGTTTTAAAAGAAAATTTGAAAGTGCTGAAAGGTGAAATTATCGATGCTTCGGTAATGAACAAAAAAGCCCTTATTTCATTTCTTCAACAGGAAGTTAAAGAAGCAAAAGATGAAAAAATCTTGTTTTCATTACATATGAAGGCGACAATGATGAAGATTAGTGATCCGATAATTTTCGGACACGCGGTAAAAGTTTATTTTGCTGAATTATTTGAAAAATTTGAAGAAGATTTCAAGAAAATTGGAGTTGATGTAAATAATGGTTTTGGCGATTTAGAAAGTAGATTAAGTCAACTTTCGGACGAAAAACAAAAAGAAATTACAGCCGAAATTGAGAAAACAATAAATAACGGTCCAGATTTGGCAATGGTAAATAGCGATAAAGGTATTACAAACCTGCACGTACCGAGCGATGTGATTATTGATGCTTCAATGCCAGCAATGATTAGAAATTCTGGTCAAATGTGGAATAAGGATGGAAAAAGCCAAGATACGTTGGCGGTAATTCCCGATAGTAGTTATGCAGATGTTTATGAAACTACTATAGAATTCTGTAAAAAGCACGGCGCATTTGATCCTAAAACTATGGGAACGGTTCCCAACGTTGGTTTAATGGCTCAAAAAGCTGAAGAATACGGTTCTCACGACAAAACCTTTGAAATAAAAGCTGAAGGTAAAGTTGAAGTTTTAAACAATGAAGGCAAAACCATTGTAGAGCATACTGTTGAAAAAGGTGACATTTGGCGTATGTGCCAAGTAAAAGATTTACCTGTTCAAGATTGGATAAAACTTGCTGTTAATCGTGCAAGAGCAACTGGCACGCCAACAGTATTTTGGCTGGATGAAGACAGAGCACACGACGCCCAATTAATTAAAAAAGTAAATCAATATTTACCTGAGCGCAACACAAAAGGATTGGATATTAAAATTTTAAGTCCAAAAAAGGCAACTCTATTTACACTGGAAAGAATAATAAAGGGTGAAGATACAATTTCGGTAACTGGAAATGTTTTACGTGATTATTTAACAGACCTCTTCCCTATTTTAGAAGTTGGAACGTCTGCCAAAATGCTAAGTATAGTTCCTTTGATGAACGGTGGTGGCCTATTTGAAACAGGAGCCGGCGGAAGTGCACCAAAACACGTAGATCAATTTATGGAAGAAGGGCATTTACGTTGGGATAGTTTGGGCGAGTTTCTTGCTTTGGCGGTTTCCTTAGAACATTTAGGCGAAAAGAACAATAATAAAAAAGCAATTTTATTAGGCGAAACTTTGGATGACGCAACTGAAAAATACTTGGAAAACAGTAAATCACCATCAAGAAAAGTTGGCGAATTGGACAATCGCGGAAGTCATTTTTACTTGGCAATGTATTGGGCTGAAGCTTTGGCAAATCAAGATAAAGATGAAATGATGAAAAACCGTTTCGCACCAATCGCTAAAAAACTAAAAGAAAACGAAACTACAATTGTTAAGGAACTAAACGCTGCTCAAGGTCATAAAATTGATATTGGTGGTTATTATGAACCAACCGAAAAATTAATAAAAGAACAAATGAGGCCGAGCAAGACTTTTAATGGAATTTTAGCTGAGATTAAATAATCTCAAATTTTAAAAATTCTAATATTTTTTCAAAGCGGCGAATAAAAAATTATTCGCCGCACTTTTATCTAATGCAAACGTTCTATAAAACTAATTGTTATAAAAACAGAAAGTGAAAAACCTTCAAATCCTTCTATTTTTCCTCGTAACCCTTACGACATTTGCCCAAGAAAAATTTACACTTAGTGGTACAGTTTCTGAAGCTGAAACAGGTGAAACACTCATTGGCGTAAATGTTATTATTCCCTCAGCACAAACGGGAACCGTTACCAACGAATATGGTTTTTACTCAATCACACTACCAAAGGGCGATTATAAAGTAACTTACAGCAACTTAGGTTTTGCAACCGTTACTGAAAATGTTTCGCTTTCTGAAAGCTTAAATATTAGTTTAAGCCTATTCACCGAAACGGAAACTTTAGGCGAGGTTTTAATTAAAACCGATATAGAAAAGCTGAATATCCGTGATCCGCAAATGAGTGCAAATTCGCTTTCGGTTAATACAATTAAACAGATTCCAGTTGTCCTCGGCGAGGTAGATGTTATAAAAGCAATAACACTTTTGCCAGGCGTTACGAGTGCTGGAGAAGGCGCAAGTGGTTTTAATGTTCGCGGTGGCGCTGCCGACCAAAACTTAATTTTATTGGATGAAGCTACTTTATATAGTTCTTCGCACCTTTTCGGTTTTTTCTCGGTTTTTAACCCTGATGCCATTAAAGATTTAACGTTATATAAAGGTGGAATCCCAGCGCGTTATGGCGGTCGGGTTGCTTCGGTTTTAGATATTTACCAAAAAGATGGTAGTAAAAAGAAATTTGGCGCAACGGGCGGTATTGGTTTGGTAGCGAGCAGATTATTGCTTGAAGGTCCGATAAAAAAAGATACAGCTTCATTTCTAATTGGTGGTAGAAGCAGTTATGCCCATTTATTTTTACCGCTTTTCGATAATGACAACATCGCGTATTTTTATGATTTAAACACTAAAATAAGTTACGATCTAAATAAAGATAACCGCCTTTTTTTATCGGGATATTTTGGTCGCGATGTATTTAGTATAAATGATACTTTTTCAAATACATTCGGAAATACAACTTTGAATGTACGATGGAATCATTTGTTTTCAGATAAATTGTTCAGCAATATGTCTGCAATTTATTCAGATTATTATTATGGGCTGGAACTTACATTTGTTGAATTTCAGTTTGATAGCGGCATTCGTAATTTCAATTATAAATATGATTTTTCACATTATATTTCAAACAATTTAAAATTGAACTATGGATTAAATAGTATTTACTACAAATTTAATCCGGGCGATGTTAAACCAATTAACGAAACATCGGGCATAAATCCGTTTAAATTAGATGACAAATATGCTTTTGAAAATGCGATTTATTTAGATTCCGAAATAAAATTTTCAAGTAAATTAAATGTAAAAGCTGGATTACGACTTTCAACTTTTAATAGATTGGGACAAGATGGTTTTAATTTATACGCCAATGACAATCCTTTACTATTTAATGATGAACTTAAAATATATCAAAAAGCTACTCCAATTGAAACGGTTTCTATTGATAGAAATAAAACTATAAAGTCATTTGTAAATCTTGAACCAAGATTGGCCATTTCGTATTTATTGAATGATGATGTGTCATTAAAAGTTAGTTATAATAGGACTTCGCAATACATTCACCAAATTTCAAATACCACATCTCCAACTCCTTTTGATATTTATGCCCCGAGTGGAAAGTATATCGAGCCACAATTGGCAGATCAGATTGCAATCGGCTATTTCAGAAAATTTGATGGCTATAGTTTAGAAGTTGAAACGTATGCGAAAGAAGTTCAAAACAGATTGGATTATGTTGATGATGCAGATTTAATTGCAAACAATGCGGTAGAACAAATTTTGTTAAATGGTGAAGCGCGCGCGTATGGTTTGGAAGTTTTATTGAGAAAAACATCAGGTAAATTACAAGGTTGGATAGCTTATACCTTGAGTAAAAGTGAACAAAGAACGCCGGGAAGAACAGCATTGGAAACGGGTATAAATAACGGAAATTGGTATAACAGCCCTTGGGATAAAACCCACGATATAAGTATAACTGCACAATATGAGTTAAATGACAAATGGAAATTTGGCGCAAACGCAATCTATCAAACCGGCCAACCTACAACATTTCCCGAAGGACAATATGTTTATAACGGCCAAGTGGTGCCCGTTTACGAAGCTAGAAATAGCAGTCGATTAAATAATTTTCATCACGTAGATGTCTCCGCAACTTGGACGCCACGTCCAGAAGGCAGGGAATTATTTAATAGAAAATTTTCTGGCGAATGGGTTTTTAGTATTTACAATTTATATAATCGTAAAAATGCTGCGTCAATTTCATTTAGGGAGAATACAGATATTAACCAAAATGAAGCTGTACGCCTATCAATATTTGGAATAATACCATCAGTAACCTATAATTTTAAATTCTAAAGAAAATGAAAAAGATTGTTATTTTATTATTTTTCTTCGGAATGATAACTTCTTGTGAAGATGTAATTGAAGTAGATTTAAATACTGCAGCACCACGCCTGGTAGTTGAGGCAAATATTAATTTATTAGAAAACGGCACATCGGAAAGCACGGTAAAACTAACAACTACTGCACCATTTTTTGACAATCAAATTCCGGTAGTGAATGATGCAATCGTAACAATCACAGCTTCCAATGGCGAGGTCTCACCATTTACTTATTCTGAAAATGGAATTTATGTTTCAAATTTAATACCACAGGAAAATATTGAATATACCTTGGAAATTATTTATAATAACGAAACGTATACGTCTACCAATACATTAAGAAAAGCAGTTCCTTTAGAATTTGTCACACAGCGAAATGATGGTGGTTTTAGCGGAGAAGATATAGAGTTGAAGGCGTTTTTTACAGATCCAGGCGGCATTCAAAACTTTTATTATTTCGAAGGACTTTCAAATGCTGGCGACAGTTTTGATGTCTTGGACGATGAGTTTTTTGATGGAAATACTATTTTTGGTTTTTATTTAATTGAAGATTTAGAACAGGGCGATGTTGTAACATTCAATTTATACGGTGTAGATCAGCAATTCTATAATTTTATGTTCATATTATTACAACAAATAAGCGATGGCGGTGGCGGCCCATTTGAAACGCAGCCTGCAACAGTACGAGGAAATGTTGTAAACAGAAATAATACCGATAATTTTCCGTTGGGTTATTTCAGGATTTCAGAAAAATATACGCTTATATATACAGTTGAATAAAATTTAATTGTGACTTTCGGTAGATCTAAAATAAACACCATTAAAATAATTTAAACAGCGTTAGTAAAATTATGAGTTTCACAAAAACCACTGAAAGCGATTCACATTATAACAATTTAGAAAAAATGACTATTTCTGAATTGCTTATCAATATTAATAATGAAGATAAAACAGTTGCAAATTCAGTTGAAAAATCAATTCCACAAATAGAAAAAATAATTGAAAAGGTTGTTGAAAAACTAAAAACTGGTGGACGATTATTTTATATGGGAGCCGGCACAAGCGGCCGATTGGGCGTTGTAGATGCTAGTGAATGTCCCCCAACTTTTGGCGTATCGCAAGATTTAGTGATTGGTTTAATCGCTGGTGGCGATATGGCAATACGAAAAGCAGTTGAATTTGCTGAAGATTCAGAAAATCAAGGCTGGATAGATTTGGAGAAATATGCTATTTCAAAAAAAGATTTTGTGATTGGTATTGCAGCCTCCGGCACTACACCTTACGTTATTAGTGCGCTGAAAAAATGTAATGAGAATAATATTTATACTGGATGCATTACGTGTAATGAAGGTAGTCCTTTAGCTCAAACAGCAAAGTTTCCAATATCTGTAGTTGTAGGTCCAGAATTTGTTACAGGAAGTTCCAGAATGAAAGCTGGCACCGCTCAAAAATTAGTCTTAAATATGATTAGTACTGCAGCAATGATACAACTTGGAAAAGTAAAAGGTAACAAAATGGTTGATATGCAATTGAGCAATAATAAACTGCAAGATAGAGGTGTAAAAATGATTATGAGTGAATTGAATATTTCAGAAAGTGAAGCAACAAACCTGTTGAAAAAATATGGAAATGTTCGAAAATCAATTGAAAATAGTAAAAATGGGTAAAGAACATACAGATTTAGACATGTTGAAGAAGGGTTTAAAGCGATTAGTTTTTGCCTTGCCATTGTTGGTCTTGACCACTTATGTATTTACTTTCACTTTTTTAAACAAAGAAGTGCTACCACTTTGGGTAGGTTTAATTTTAGGAATTTCTTTGATGGCAGTTACAATATGGCTACTTTTTAAGGGAATTGGATTAGTATTGAAATCTATTTTTTAGAATAAAAAAAAGACCATCTTTCTAGATGGTCTTTTTAGCTTTATGGATACATTTTACTTTTTTACAATTTTGATTGTATTACTTATTCCTTCAATATTTATTTTAACCAAATAAATTCCACTTGGTGCTGTTGAGAGATCTAATGTTACTTCCTCAGATTGTGGTTTACTATTATAAATTGATTGTCCTAACATATTACTAACCGTAATTTCAGATATAATTGTTCTATTAGAGATAGTTAAAATTCCAGAAGTTGGGTTAGGATAGTACTTTAAATCTAAACTTGAAAAGTTGTCAATACCCAATATTATTGTAACTGTTACGGCGAAAGGCTCACTAAGACATCCGTCTACAATATTAACTGCAAAATACGTTTGTCCAGTTTCCAATACTGTACTTAAAGGTAAAGGATCTGTATTTGTCAATGCATCAGCTTCTGTTGCAAACCAGGTTACATCCGTAGGATTTACAACAATATCTGCTAATGTTGCGCCATCAATAAAGGTTTGTTGCGCATCTCCAGTAGGAGTTGGTAGGGTTGTACAATTATCAAAAATTAATCTGCCAAAAAACTGTGCAGATCCAGAAGTAATTTCTGTACTAGCTCCGGTTACAATATCAAGCTTAAACACACCAGCACCACTTGAATAAAGAACATTTCCATCACCCAATTTAATAACACCTCTTAAGTTACCCAAGCTATAATAGTCTAAAATAGATCCATCAATTGTAGAAAATCTGTAAAGACCATTTTGGTTACCTCCATTAATTATGCTAAAAACAGCGGCATATATTGCCTCAACACTATCAATTTCTAATTGTTGTACAAAACTTACAACATCCGGTTCAACTATATTACCTAGAAATGTACCATTATAATCACGACGTTCAATATTGCTACTAGAACTGTACGAAATATAGACTTCGCCAATTCCATTATCAACAATATCAAAGGGAGAATTGGACTCAGGAGCAGCAGAAAAAGTTCCTAAATTATTACCATCAAAATCAAAGCGAACAATAGCGTTTTCCGGCGCGCCATTTAGACCTCCAGAATTACAAACCCATACTTCAATATCATTGACCACTGATAGCCCTCTAATGTTATCTAAACCAGAATCAATTGTCGATACTAAATTTCCTTGAAGATCATACCTTTCAATTTTATCGCCTAATTGGTAACTTACCCAAATTTCATCATCAACTTGTAATAAGGCTTTTGGTGTACCACTATCTAAAGTTATAAATGAGGGATCAATTATATCTCCTGTTTGAACATCAAGTATTCGTATTTGTGAATCTTGAATAACAGCTATCCGTTCCTGAGCAAAAATCTGACTAGTACCAATCAGAAATAAAAGTGCCAATGTAATTTTTAATAGTGTAGTTTTTTTCATAATATTTTTATTTTTGTAACGTTAAGATAACGAAAAATAACATAAAATGAAAATCTTTTATATCTCAAAACAGGTTTAGAATAACACTAATCCCTTTCGTATAATAAACATTAATGAATTAATAGTAAAAAAATAATGTGGTGAGTAAATTATTTATCTAAAATAAAAGCCATTAATATAGAATCTATAATGACAAAAAGAAATATTTATTTCTTTGAAGAGCATCGAAGACAGGACTAAAATCAGAAATTATTAGAAGCTCATTAAAATAGGACTATTTCCCATTCGACATTTCCGTTTCTCTCAAGACGTTCAGCTGATTTTGGTCCATAAAAAAAGCCCTTCCATCGCAAGATGAAAGGGCTTTAAAGGAAGGCGGCGACCTACTCTCCCACGAGTGCAGTACCATCGGCGCAAACGGGCTTAACTTCTCTGTTCGGAATGGTAAGAGGTGAGCC
>JBBSOK010000079.1:0-13260 GCA_038259825.1 Flavobacteriales bacterium | reverse complement strand
GGGTATAAAATTATTCCACCTTTTTTAAGGACGTTTAGGCAATTTTCAATTTCAGTTTTCATCTAGAAATGTAATTTTTTGTTTTGTTTTAAGCGATTGTGAAAGTGGATTATTATCCAAAACAATCGGTAGTAAAAACCATTTTTTTGGTTTTATTAAAAGTGCAAAGGTTAAATAGAATCTTATGATTTGGCATTTCCAAAGACCAAAATTTTTCCGAAGCACATATAAATAAGAAATATAAGCTTCTTTATCTATAATTTTTGACGAACCTGTACTTACGCCTTGATAGTGTAAAATTTTAGCTCTAGGCATTAAGGTGCTTTTAAAACCGAGATTTTTAAGACGATTGCAAATATCCATTTCTTCCCAATACAAGAAAATATTGGTGTCAAATCCTCCGACTTTTTTAAAGGCTTTTGCGTCAAAAAATAGAAATGCTCCGTTCACCCAATTGACTACTATTGGTTCGTTATATTCTTTTTTGCGTTTTGGGTACAAATTTGGATTGTTTTTTTCCAGAAATCCGCGACCAAAAAGTAATCTTCGCAAGCCTTTATTATGGTCAAACGAGGGAACGAATTTATTATTTTCATCAAAATTTTGTGCGGTACACACGCCAACTTCTGGGTTACCTTTAACGTAAGAAAGCAAAATTCCTAAACAGTCATTCAATAACATTGCATCGTTATTCAAAAATAGTAGATAATTTGCATTTGCAGATTGCGCGCCAAACATATTTCCGCCGCCAAAGCCAGTATTTATATTGCTTCTGTGAAGTTGAATATTCTCTTTCTGCGGAAAGTTTTGCTTCAGATTTTTATAATCTTCAATTTTCGAATTATTATCTACTACAATAATTTCATAGCTAATTAATTCTGAAGTTTTAGCAATAACGGCATCAATACATTGCAATGTATATTTTGAACTATTGTAATTTATGATGACTACGGCTACATCCATTAAAAAGTTGACGCGTATTGAATTTGCTTATATTTGCGCAAAGATACAATTACTGCTTATGGGAATTCGTTCAAAAATCAAGAAATATCGGCTTCATAAAAAGATGCCTATTGAAACGTATGTGCCTAAAAAACTAACCAAGCCCGAAAAAATGTTGCCCGTTATAACAGCTTGGGAAGGATTGGAATTAATTATTGAAGACATTATCCAGCAGTTTAATTTGGGGACAAAATCTTGTATAGAATTTGGGGTTGAATTTGGATATTCCTCCGTAGTATTTTCAAATTATTTTGATGAAGTAACTGGGGTTGACATTTTTATTGGAGATGAACATACCGATTTTAAAGGTGACCACTACGAAAAAACAAAAGCAAGTCTTTCGGAATACAAAAACATAACACTTCATAAAAGCGATTATCGAGATTGGATAAAAACGGACAAAAACCAATACGATTTTGCTCACGTAGATATTGTACATAATTATAAAGAAACCTACGAATGTGGTCTGTGGGCCGCGCAACATAGTACATGCACTGTTTTCCACGATACCGAAAGTTTTCCAGAAGTTCGGAGAGCTGTTATTGATATTGCAAAAGCCACTGGCAAAAAAATTTATAACTATCCGTACCATAACGGTTTGGGAATAATTGTTTAAAGTGCAGAAACCTAAAAATATTTTAATAGTTGCACCTTATGCCTTTGGTTATACAGACCATATTTGCACTGCTTTAAATGAAAAAGACGGTGTAAATGCGTCAATAATGTATCTCGACAAGCCTGATTTTCAATATAAAAATAAGCTTCATAAATTCAAAAACTTTTTTTCTAAACTGTTTTTGCGTCGCAATTTAAAAAAGACATTTGTTAATAGGCGAATTTGTTCAGAAGTTAAAAATCTTGGAAATCAAGATATAATTTTTATTATCCGCCCCGATATTCTTAGCCGCAAAACGCTTCGATTTCTTAAAAAGCGAACTAAGAAATTTATTGCCTATTATTATGATAGCACACGTAGATTCCCTCGAAAAGTAACTATTGCCTCAGTTTTTGATACAGTTTATAGTTATGATACACTTGACGTGGAAAAATATAAATACAAATTTTTATCCAACTATATTTTTGAAGAAACACAAAATAATAATTACGATTATTTATTTTTTAATATTTCTACCAACGATTATAGGTTTCCAATTTTAGAAAAACTTGCAGGCTATTTATCAGCAAAAATGTGGTCTTACAAGATTTTGGTTTACAATGGGGACGATATGCCGTCTAGATATGTAACTGTAATTACAAAACAAAAATCGTTAGATGAGGCTTCCTATTTACTTTCAAAATGTAAAATAATTGTTGAAATACAACGCACGGAGCAAGTTGGTCTTTCCTTTCGGGTTTTTGAAGCTCTTGGCCACAGAAAAAAGCTTATTACCACCAATAAGGATATTATTAATTATGATTTTTATAATCCTCAAAACATTTTGGTAATTGATGAAAATAATATCCAAATTCCCGAAGAATTTGTAACAAGCGATTACGTTGAAGTTGATGAAAAAATTTTAAATAAATATAGAATTGAGAATTGGGTTAAACCTATTTTTGATTTGTAGTATTTTTTTATATCAAGCTATTATAAACTTGAATATATAATTTTGCAGTACTTTCCCAACTGAAACTTTTGGCACGTTCCACATACCATTTTTCGTAAAAATCTTTATTTTCTTTGAATTTTTGCATTCCTTCAGTTAGGAGTTTTGCCATATATTCGGGTTCGTAATTATCCCAATAAAAACTATGCTCTCCACCAATTTCGGGTAAGCTTGTGTTATTGCTTATAAAAACAGGTTTGCCAAAACGCATTGCTTCAATTGGAGGGATACCAAAGCCTTCACGATGGCTTGGAAATACAAAGGCTGTACAATTTTGTAGGTAATACTGTTTGTCTAAATCTTCAATTCTGCCGGTTTGGAAAACACGATTTTCAAAGCCATATTTCTTAACTAATTGGGTGAGATTATCGGCATAAACAGAATTATTACTCCCAGCTAGAATTAAATTATAATCCGGTAAAAATTTCAACATCTCAACCAAACTTATAAAGTTTTTACGTTCGCTAAAATCCCCGATCGAAAATAAATATGGTTTTTCTGAAATTATTGTTGGTTTGTAATCTTTTGGCAAATTAATTTCTGTAATTGTGTTACCGTTATAGATTACATATTCTGGAATTTTTGGAACATTAAAATTTGCATGAACATCATGTTTTGCAAATTCAGAAATATAGGTAATTGCGTTTGCACGTTTTAGTTTTGCTTCAAATTTGGCGCGGAGCGTTTTTTGAAGTAGGGGAGAACCTTCCGTAATAAAATGAATGTCGTGAACGGTAAGTATATAAGGAATATCAAAAAATGGTTCAATCTTAATATTTTGGTTTAAGCAATGCCAAAGATCATATTTTTTCTTTATCCTGAACGGTTTATGGCGTGTTATTGATAGATATTTTCGGTATTTAAATGAGTTTCCAAATTCAGTTTTCAGACCTTTTGTGTCTTTAACATTAAGCACAATTTTAAAATCTGGATGCGATTCTTGGGACAAAGCTTTAATTAAATGATAATTAAACTGCCCAAACCCAGAGAATTTGTTTTTAAGATTATGTGCTTCTAGGAAAACTTGTTTCATAAACTATTTATTAATCAATCCTACGGTACAGCATCCATAAATTCACATACCGTTTAAAAGTTGCAAAAGCGCTCGTATATGCTAATATAAATCCTTCCTTGCCATCTAAAATGCCCAATCTTAAAAAATATTGATGAACAAACCGCCACCAAGGCCTAAATAGGAAATGATATAACGTTGGTTTTTTCTTTTTATCATAAAGCATTTGTCCCTGCAATGCACTGTATTTATGGAGCTTTTGCATATAACTATCAAAATCTTTATACGAATAATGTGGCATTCTATTTTTTAAAACTTCTGTTTTGCCCTTAACTTCTAAAACTTCGTGAACCAAATTTGGGTTATAATGACAATGTTTTTTATTGTAAACCCTAATTACAGAATCATTTTGAAAACCGCTATATTTAATTTTTTTACCCATAAAATAAAAATCACGGTCTACAAAATAGGCAACTGCACTTGGGTTTTTCAATGTTTCAAAGATTTCTTCGGAGAGGGCTTTTGTAATTTCTTCATCTAAATCGAAAAATACAATCCAATCATTTTTTGCTTGTTGTAATGCGAAGTTTTTTTGAGCTGAAAAATTATCAAAATCTCGTTGAAAGAGTTTAACTTTTTCATTTGACAAAGCTATTTCAGCCGTTTTATCCTTGCTGTGGCTGTCTACAATTATAATTTCATCGGCAAACCAAAGGCTGTCCAAATATCCTTGCATATTAGCTTCTTCGTTGAAAGCAATTGCTATGGCACTTATTTTTACTGGGTTTTCCAAGAATTGGTTGTAGTTTGCGTAAAAGTAATAATTTTACATCTACCAACTTTCAAAAATATACGTTGCCAAAACTGCCTATTTTAATGTATCACGATATTTCGCTTACTAAAAGTGAAGGCCTTATTATTTCAGTTAAAAATCTTGAACAGCAATTTAAATGGTTGGTTGACAACAATTACAAAAGCTATCATATATCTGAATTAGAGAAACGTAATGATCTTCCCAATAAAAAAAATATTGTTTTAACTTTTGATGACGGTTTCGTAAGTCAATTAGAATTGGCGTTTCCTTTACTAGAAAAATATAATTTAAAAGCTACATTTTTCATTCCATTAGCATTTTTGGGAATAAGGGATGAATGGAATTCTGAAGAAACTCAACAACCGATAATGACGTTAGAACAAATCAAATCTTTGAATTCAGATTTAATTGAATTGGCTTTTCACAGTTTTTATCACAGGAAATATAGTGAGCTTTCAGAAGCTGAAATTGCTGAAGACTCAAAAAAATGTTTCGAATTTTCAGCAGAAAACAATTTGAATTTTTATCCAGCCGTGGCTTATCCTTATGGGAAATATCCACGTGAAAGTGAAGCAAAGATTTCTTTTTTTGACCAATTGAAAAATGAAAAATTTAAATACGGATTACGAATTGGAAATAGGTTGAATTCATTTCCTTTTAAAAACCCATTTGAAATCCGACGGATTGATATTAAAGGTGAATTTTCACTTTCAAAATTTAAAAAAAGAATTAGTTGGGGAAAATTATTCTAAATAAATAGACTGTCTGTTTATTTTAAATTTTTCTGAAGTAATATCAGCTTTACATACCGTTGGAAAACGCCGTAAGCATTAATCGCAGCAATTGTTAAGCCCGGAACACCATCCTTAAACCCTCTTTTAATGATGTAGGAGCTAAAAAAGCGCCACATAGGCTTGAAAAATAACAGAAAGTATGTGGTATTTTTTCCTTTAGCGTGGAGCTGCTCAGCCTGAAACCACGCATAACTTTCTTTTTTGTTCAAAAAATGTAAAAGACCTTTGTAGGTAAAATGTAATACCGGATTTTTAAGCAAGCCAATACTACCTTCACAGATTAACTTTTCGTGCACCAAGCCTTTAAAAGAAGCACCCTCACGCTTTACCAGCCGTAGCACATTGTCCCTGTGGTTATACAAAAAGCGATTCATATAAAAATGAGGAAAATTTAATTTATAACCGCCGTGGGTATTGCTATTTATCGCATTACCAATTTCTTGTTGCAATGGATAGGTTATGCGCTCATCTGCATCTAAAAAGAGAATCCAATCTGAAGTTACATATTCAAGTGCATAATTTTTCTGATTTGAAAAGTTGTCAAACTCTCTTTGCAGAAAAGTGGTGGCATATTCTTTAGCAATTTCAGGAGTTTTGTCGGTACTAAAAGAATCTACAACAATTATTTGATCTGCAAAAATAACAGACTGTAAAGCTGCCTGAACATAGGCTTCTTCATTTAAAGTTGGCATTATAACGGCTAGCGTAGGCATAAACCAAAGGTAACAAATAATACTGCGTGTGCGAAAATTTGTATTTTTGCATTTCACCAAAAACAGCACTTTTGAATAATCTGGGAATTACTGTAATAGTTAGCACGTATAACAAAGAAATCTGGCTGCAAAAAGTATTAGAAGGCTACAAATACCAGACTTATAATAATTTTGAAGTAATTGTTGCAGACGATGGTTCACGAAATGAAACCAAAGAACTAATTGCAAGTTTTCAAGAAAATTATCCTGTGCCCTTGCGCCATATTTGGCACGAGGATGACGGCTATCGGAGGCAGCGTATTTTAAATATCGCAATAGTTGAAGCGGCTATGCCTTACATTTTATTTACGGATGGCGACTGTATTCCACGAAAGGATTTTATTGAAGTTCACGCAAAATATGCTCAAGAAGGTTACTTCTTATCCGGTGGATATTGTAAACTACCTTTAAAAACCAGCGAAATTATTGATGATCAAGCCATAAAAACTGAAAATGCTTTTGACGTATCTTGGCTCAAAAAACAAGACAAATTAAAAGGAACCCAAGCTTTAAAGTTGAACAGCGGCAATACTTTAGCAACGTTTTTAGATTTTATAACTCCAACCAATGCTAGCTTTAATAATTGCAATAGCAGCGCTTGGAAAGATGATTTATTGGCTATAAACGGTTACGACGAACGTATGCAATATGGCGGCCCAGACCGAGAGCTAGGAGAAAGGTTGGAAAATTACGGTATAAAATCCAAACAAATTAGGCACAAAGCAATAGTACTTCACCTAGATCATGCCCGTGGTTATAAAACTAAAGAATCTCTGGACCGGAATTTGGCGATTAGAAAAGAGGTTAAGCTGGAAAACAAAAAATGGACAGAGCACGGCATAGTTAAAGGAAATACTCTGAAAAGCTAATTTGTAAGTCAGTAGAATAAAAATTTGTTTTTTTAAACTGTACATTAGCACGTCATTTATATTTTAAACAATGAATTCCGTTTCAGTAATTATTAGCACTTTTAATCAGCCAGCTTGGCTAGAAAAAGTTATTATTGGATTTGAAAACCAAACGGAAAAAAAATTCAACATTGTAATTGCGGATGATGGTTCTTCCGAAGAAACGGCCAATCTCATTCAAAAATATAAGAAAAGAAATAAAATTGAAATTATCCATATTTGGCATAAAGACAACGGTTTTCAAAAAACAAAAATTTTGAATAAGTCCATACTAGCAACCCAAGCTGAATATTTGATTTTTATAGATGGCGACTGCATCCCAAGAAAAGACTTTGTTGATGTTCACATCAAAAATAGAGAAAAAGGATACTTTTTAAGCGGAGGTTATTTTAAGTTACCAATGCATATATCAAAAATTATTGCAGAGGAAGATATTTGCAACGAGAAGTGTTTTGATTTAAAGTGGTTGAAAAGTAATGGCTTAAAGACATCGTTTAAAAATAACAAGCTTTCTAAAATCAAATTAAAAACGGCTATTTTAAATTGTATAACAACAACCGAAGCTACGTGGAATGGTCATAACGCTTCTGGCTGGAAGCAAGATATCTTAAAGGTAAATGGTTTTGACGAACGCATGCAGTATGGAGGAGAAGATAGAGAATTGGGGGAAAGACTTTTTAATTTAGGCATAAAAGCAAAACAACTTCGTTACTCCGCAATTTGTGTACACTTAGACCACGAACGAGGTTATGTGAAACCAGAAATGATAGAAAAGAATCTAAAAATTAGAAAGCAAACGAAAAAAACTAAAAGTGTTTGGACTGATTTTGGGATTTCTTAAATTTAAATTTCAGACTTTTTTATATGCTCCAATTTTCCAATAGCGCAATTCTTCATCGGTTGTAATCGTAGTAAAATCTAGTTCTTTTAACAATTTATTTTCTTTGAAATATTCCCAACAACCATGACCTTCTCTATAAATTGAAACGATTATTATTCCTTTGTCATTTAAATTTTTCATCATTCGGGTTAGCACATTTGCTTTTTCCGTGTCGTGAATGTAGTAAAATGCTTCATTGAAAATTATAATATCAAAATTTTCCTTTGGTTGAAATGTAACCGCATCGGCAGTTTGAAATTGTGCATTTTTGAGGTTTTTTTGTTTTGCTTTTTTAATGCTTTCTTTAGAAAAATCTAACCCAAGAAATGACGAATAATTCACATCTTTCATTCTTTCGGTCAAAACACCATCACCGCAACCAATATCTAAAATTGAAGGATTTTTTGAGCCAAATTTTATTGTAAAGTCAATAATTGTTTCATATCTAACAGCCTCTTTTTTGCTTTGCAGATTGTCCCACCTACCTTGTTTATATTGTTTATCCCAACGCATTTTACGCCGCCAATTATGAAATTTATCGAGTAGATTCATTTTATTTTTTAGCGTTTTTTAATTGATGGTTAAGATATGGTTTCATCTTTTCAATAATCATTTCTGGCGTAAGTTTACGGTACATTTCTTCAGGATTTTCCTCAATAGCTTTTCGGCTATCACGTGTAAATTGTTCGTATTCTTCTGGCTTTTCTTCTAATAAATGAATGGATTGATGCGTAATTTCATCTTCAAAACTATTCCAATCTCCTTTTTTTATAAAGGGTGAATAGATTGTAAATGTAGGTTTTTCCAAGGCTTTGGCAATGTGTATGCTGCCGCCTTCATTGCTTATTAACATATCACACCTGTTAATTAAACAGCAAAAACCACGGATGGATTCTTCATAAATATTAAAATGTATCGATTCTTTATTTTTGCACATTTCGTAAATTTCCCGAGCTTCATTTTTTTGATATGGCGCATAATTAAATAGTATACTAACGTCATAATTTGAAGCTACAAAATCAACCAATTTCGCAACAAATTCAAAAGGCATACTTTTACTCTTAGTGCTACCCATAACGCCAAACATAATAATCGGCTTTTTAAGATTTTCAGTTTTTTGATACTTTTTTTCGGTTTCTGTAAGCCAAATTTTTGGATGAAAAAGTGGGTCTTTTATCTTAAAAAGATTCCGCATCATATTAATCCTATCCTCAATTGCCTTTCCGCAGAAAAGACTTTTGTCGTCCAAAAAATTTATGGGATGGGTATAAAAAGGCAAACGTAAGGTTTTATAACTTCGCTTAAAACCGGTTCTAATCTTAGCGCCCGAAAATAAGCAAAGCAACCTACTTTGAAACTTGGCATAACTGTCAAAAATAATATCGAATTGCTCATTTCTAACTTGCATTATCGCTTTTGCAAGGTTTGGTAATTTCTTTAATTCGGCATCGTTTACGGCGATAATTTTATCAATATTTGGATTGTTTTCAAGCACGCCAACAGTATAATCGTACACAAAATAGGTAATTTCACTTTCGGGGAAAACCTGTTTCATATTATTGGCAATAACGCTGCTAATAAGCACGTCGCCAATTCTTTTATTCTGTATTACGAGTATTTTAGTCATATAGATTACCTTCGCAAAGTATCTCTTTTTTGCAAGTTATTAAAATTTAATATGAAGGAAAATTTTGTAGTTCACTCCAAATACGATCATCTTAAAGATGAATTGCTGTCGTGTATAAAGAATTTTGAAACTTCAGGCAAAAATGTAACTGAAGGCGAACGAAACGTTATTAAAAAATTTACGGTTGAAGTTTTAGAAATAAACATTAAAAAGTTTAAAAATCCGAATGTCTTCAATAAATATATTTACCAATATATGCGGAAGAGCAAGGCAAAGCGCTCTTTTGAATACTCCGACAGGTTAACAAACTTGCATATAAAAACACCATTCCCAATTGCATATTTTGAAAGATTCGAAGGTGGTTTAACCGAAAGTTATTACATAAGTGAGCACGTTGATTATGATTTTGACTTTCGATATTTAATACACAATCCAACTTTTAAAAACCGTGAAGAAGTTTTAAGACAGTTTGCAAATTTTACCTTTCATCTGCACCAAAACGGAATTAATTTTTTAGATCACAGTCCTGGCAATACGCTGATTCTTGAAAAATCTAGAGATGGTAAATCGGAAAGTAACAAGTATGAATTTTACTTAATTGATTTAAACCGAATGCGTTTTGAGCCAATGGATTTTGAAAAGCGTATGCACAATTTTAGACGTTTATGGCTTTCAAAAACAATGATTAAGATCCTTTCGGAAGAGTATGCGCAACTTTATGGAAAGGGTTATAATGAAACGCACGCTTTTATGACAAAATATAGTCGTCAATTTCAGAAGAAGGTGAATTCAAAGAAAATAAGAAAAAAAAGGAAGAATTTTTGAAAAAAAATCTGGGAAACCCATCTCAAGCAAATAGGATTTCCCAGAATGAAATTAAAATAATACTTATTTATACAGCAACATCATATTCCCTAAGCGCATCATTTAAAGAAGTCTTCAAATCGGTACTCGCTTTACGTTCTCCAATAATTAAAGCACATGGAACTTGATAGCTTCCAGCCGGGAATTTTTTAGTGTAACTTCCAGGAATAACAACAGATCGAGCAGGCACTAAACCTTTTGTTTCAATAGGAGTACTGCCAGTAACATCAATTATTTTAGTAGATGCGGTTAAAACTACATTTGCTCCTAAAACAGCTTCTTTTTCCACACGAACACCTTCAACTACAATACAGCGCGAACCTATAAATGCACCGTCTTCAATAATTACGGGTGCAGCTTGCAAAGGCTCTAAAACACCACCAATACCAACGCCACCACTTAAATGTACGTTTTTGCCAATTTGAGCACAACTTCCAACGGTTGCCCAGGTATCTACCATTGTACCTTCATCAACATAAGCACCAATGTTTACGTAGCTTGGCATCATAATTACACCTCTGCTAATGTAAGCCCCGTGACGGGCAATTGCATTTGGTACTACACGGATACCTTTTTCGGCATAACCTCTTTTTAAAGGAATTTTATCGTGATATTCAAAAATACCAGCTTCCAACGTTTCCATTTTTTGAATTGGAAAATATAGGACAACACCTTTTTTTACCCATTCGTTTACCTGCCAGCCGTCGTTTGTCGGCTCGGCGCAACGTAATTTTCCGCTGTCCAAAAGATTAATAACTTCACGAATCGCTTCAATTGTATCAGTATTTGATAAAAGCGAACGGTCTTCCCAAGCTTTTTCAATGATTTTTTGTAAATCGGTCATAGAATTTTATTTTTTGCTGAATTTCAATGTTTCAAATTAATTTGAGTATTCAAAAATATAGTAAATAATCGCATAGTTAGTTGTATTGGCTTATTTTTGCAACGTAAATGGGACGAATTTTAGCAATAGATTACGGTACAAAGCGAACAGGAATAGCGATAACCGATGAAATGCGTTTAATTGCTTCCGGACTTACAACGGTTGAAACGCCAAAGATTATTCCTTTTCTAGAAAAATATTTTTCAGAAGAAAATGTAAATCTCGTTTTAGTTGGTGAGCCAACGCAGAAAGACGGAAGCCCGAGTAGCGTTGAAGTTAATATTCAAAAGTTTTTAGAAGTCTTTACTATAACTTTTCCGCTAATGGAAGTTTTGCGAGTGGACGAACGTTACACGAGCAAAATGGCATTTCAAACAATGATTGATAGTGGTTTGGGCAAGAAAAAACGCAGAAACAAAGAATTGTTGGATGAAATAAGCGCTACCATTATTTTACAGAATTATTTATATAAAAATTAAAAGATATAGTAAATGACATTACCGGTTATAGCATATGGCGATCCAGTTTTACGTAAAATTTGTGAGCCAATTACAAAAGATTATAAAAATTTGGAATCTTTAATTGCCAATATGTACGAAACAATGTATGAAAGCCGTGGTGTAGGATTAGCGGCGCCACAAATTGGTCTACCAATTAGATTGTTTCTTGTTGATGCTTCCCCATTTTCCGATGATGAAGAGCTTACCGAAGACGAACAGACAGAACTTGAAAACTTTAAGCAAACCTTTATAAATGCTAAGATGCTTGAAGAAAAAGGAGATGAATGGGCTTTTAACGAAGGCTGCCTAAGTATTCCAGAAGTTAGGGAAGATGTTTTTAGGCAACCCGATATTACGATAGAGTTTGAGGATGAAAATTTTAAAAAACACACCAAAACGTACAGCGGATTAGTTGCAAGAATAATCCAACACGAGTACGACCACATTGAAGGTATTTTATTTACTGATAAACTTTCACCACTTAAAAGAAGAATTATAAAAGGTAAATTGAACAATATTTCAAAAGGAAAAATTGATGTTGATTATCGAATGAAATTTCCAGATGCAAAAAAGAAACGTTAAGGCTTTGCATATATAAAACAAAGGTAGCATATTTGTAACCGCGAAATTTATAGAATGAATTCCGCAGAAAATAGAATTAGTTTATGAGTTTAGAAAAAATATTATCAATTTCAGGCAAGCCTGGATTATACAAATTAAAAACCCAAACCCGTAACGGTTTCTTGGCGGAATCTTTAGAAGACGGAAAAAACATTAATGTAAGTGGGCGTCATAATGTAAGCTTGCTTTCGGAGATTGCAATATACACACTTACTGAAGAAGTACCTTTGCGCAAGGTTTTTGCAAAAATCAAAGAAAAGGAAAATGGCGGCGAGGCCATAAACCATAAAGAACCGAAGGAAAAATTGGAAGAATATTTCTTTGAAGTAATGCCAGATTACGATGAAGATAAGGTTTACGCAAGCGATATTAAGAAAGTAGTACAATGGTACAATTTGTTAAGAAAAAATGACATAACCGATTTCTCTGAAGATAAAAAAGAAGAAGAAACGAAAGAAGGCGAAGAAGCAAAACCAAAGGCAAAGGCGACAACTGCTAAGCCAAAAACAACTGGAAAAAATGCTGGAAACGTAAAAGCATCCACTACCAAAAAAGGTGGTGCAACAAAGAACGCAGCTTCCCGCAAAACGTAATAGTGTTGATTATAGTGATTGAAAGTCCCATTATTCTGTTGAGTTTTGGGATTTTTTTTTAGAATTGAGACAAAAGAATATTCTTAAAAAACATAACCGTTTTTTAAGTAAATAAGAAATCCAGCCTATGTCTACATCAAGCCGAAAACTCCAATTAGAAGCCTTTGACCGCCTCCTTACAATAATGGATGAGCTTAGAGAGCAATGTCCTTGGGACAAAAAACAAACTATGGAAACCCTTCGGCATTTAACAATCGAGGAAACATATGAATTGGGAGATGCAATATTGGAGCAGGATTTAAACGAAGTAAAAAAAGAATTGGGCGATGTTTTGCTTCACATAGTTTTTTATGCCAAGATTGGAAGTGAAACAAACGATTTTGATATTGCCGATGTATGCAAT
>JBBSOK010000078.1:0-13264 GCA_038259825.1 Flavobacteriales bacterium | reverse complement strand
TGAATTTTACCTTATCTTCAAGTAACGCATGTGTGCCAATTAAAATGTCTAAACTACCATTTTCAAGATTTTCGTGTATAATTTTTCTTTCTGAAGTTTTACTTGAGCCAGTTAGCAACGAAATACTGGTATTCAATTCTTTACATAATTCCGATAAGCCATCATAGTGCTGGACTGACAAAATTTCAGTTGGAGCCATTAGACAAGCCTGAAAACCGTTGTCAAGTGCTATTAACATTGAGAGTAGCGCAACAATTGTCTTGCCCGAACCAACATCACCTTGCAAAAGCCTATTCATCTGTGCATTGCTACCCAAATCGTTCCTAATTTCCTTTACAACTCGCTTTTGCGCACCCGTTAATTTGAAGGGTAAATGCTCCTTAAAAAACGTGTTGAAATTAGTGCCAATTTTATCAAATGGATAGCCTTTTATTTTGCTTTTATGAAGTAAATTTTTACGTATTAATTGCAGTTGAATATAAAATAATTCTTCAAATTTGAGTCGGTAAATAGCCCTTGCCAAAAGGTTCTGATTTTTCGGAAAATGGATGTTGAAAAGCGCTTCATTTTTAGTAAGCAATTTCAGTTCATTTAAAATAGTTGGCGACAATGTTTCATCAAACCGATTGTTGGTTTCAATAAAAATTTGCTGCATTAATGTATTTATAACCCTATTGGTAATGCCGCTATTATTTAATTTTTCTGTTGAAGGATAAACGGGTTGCATAGCCGAACGTAATCCCGCTTCGTGGGCTTTAACCAATTCCATTTCTGGATGCGGCATTGAGAAAGTTTCATTAAAAAAGTTGGTCTTTCCAAAGATTACATACGGCTCATTAATCTTTAAACTTTCCCGTATCCATTTATGGCCGCGAAACCAAACAAGTTCCATTGTTCCAGTATCGTCCAAAAAGGTTGCAACTAAGCGTTTTCCGCGCTTTTGTTCAACCGTTTTAATGTGTGTAATTTTTCCAACTAATTGAACTTCAGCATTTGTTTGCTGTAATTGGGCAATTTTATAATATTGGGTTCGGTCTAAATATCGGTTTGGAAAAAGATTCAGTAAATCTTGAAAAGTATGAATTCCCAATTCACTTTTGAGCAGGGAAGCCCTATTGGGGCCAACACCTTTAAGGTAATCTATGGGAGTTTGCAGAAAACTTGAATTCATAGAACGAATTTACTAATTCCTTTGGAAGTGGGGAATGGCAGTAAAGGATTTTGTAGATTTGATGATAGACTTAAGACCACTGCGCGAATAGACATAAGACGTTAGACAAGAGCAGTTATAAATTGAATATTTGATTATTGATCAACAATTTTGAAATTTACTGATTATATGATAATGAAAAACCTTTTTACATTTATTATTTACTTCGGAAGTTTTCTGGGAATTGCCCAACAGACTGATGTTGTGGATTTTTTGAAGATTGAATTTGCTGGTGGGCCAAATATTGCTGAGAAGCAAATTGAAGGACAATATATTCTTGCTTTTAAGATGTTGAAAGATGCCGATTCTGTTTATGTTGATGCCGTAAAAGCTAATATTACTGAAGTTGTAAAAAAAGATTTAATAATTTCTGCAACTGATAACAAAATTTGGATAATAGGTAATTTAAAAAAGAATGAAATTTATTCTGCTAGTTTTTTTTACAAAATACAACCTAAACAAACGCTTTATTTCACAGGAGAGCAAATTTGGACACAAGGTCAAGGAAAGTACACATCTCACTGGTTGCCAAGTATTGATGATGTAAATGATAAGATTGAGTTTGATATAAATATTATTACAACAAATAAAAACACGGTTATATCAAATGGTAACTTGACAGATATAATTCCTAAAAATTCAGATAATTATTGGCGTTTTAATATGGAAAAACCAATGTCTAGCTATCTCGTAGCTTTCGCAATTGGAAATTTTGAAAAGAAAGAATTAAGATCAGACTCTGGAATTCCAATAGAATTATATTACAAACCTGAAGACTCCCTAAAGGCTGAGCCAACGTATCGCTATTCTAAAGAAATTTTTGATTTCTTGGAAACTGAAATCGGATTTGCATATCCGTGGCAAAACTATAAACAAGTTCCTGTTCGGGATTTTTTATATGCTGGAATGGAAAATACAACAGTAACCATATTTTCTGAAGCATTTGTGGTTGATAGTATTGGCTTCAACGATAAAAATTATGTAAATGTAAATGCTCACGAGCTTGCCCATCAATGGTTTGGAAACTTGGTTACCGAAACAAGTAG
Organism: Flavobacteriales bacterium; assembly: GCA_038259825.1. Lineage (GTDB taxonomy): Bacteria > Bacteroidota > Bacteroidia > Flavobacteriales > Flavobacteriaceae > JBBSOK01. Next base: position 11,008 of record JBBSOK010000078.1, on the reverse strand, counting down.
CGAGCATCATTGGCTTCAAGAAGGTTTTGCAACCTATTATGCGTTGTTGGCTGAAAAAGAAATATTTGGTGAAGATTATTATTACTGGAAACTCTACCAAAGTGCAGAACAGTTAAAACAATTGAGCGACGAAGGCAAGGGTGAAAGTTTGATGAATCCAAAAGCAAGCTCGCTTACATTTTACGAAAAAGGTGCTTGGGCGTTACATATTTTGAGAGAATTAATTGGGGATACTGCTTTTAAAACTGCAATTAAAAATTATTTGGAAAAGCATAAATTTCAAAATGTTTCTACGGAAGATTTTATTACAGAAGTGAAAATGGTAAGTAAATTTGAAATATCGGAGTGGGAAAAAAATTGGTTGCAACAAACAGCTTTTCAAAGTGAAGATGCTTATAAATCTTTGATCAAAGCGCAATTTATGAATGATTATTTTGAAATTTCGGCATTGAGAGCTGTTCCTTTTCAAGATAAAAAAGCAAAATTGGAAAATGCTTTAAGTTTTCCGAATGATTTTATTGGACAAGAAGCCGTTTACCAATTGGCAGACGAGCCTATTTCTGAAACACTTTCAATTTATAAAAAAGGCTTTAATAGCAATAATTTATTTGTGCGCCAAGCTATTGCGCTGAGTTTGGCAACTATTCCAAAGGAGCTCCAAACAGAATATGAATCGCTTCTTCAAGATAATAGTTATGTTACAAAAGAAGTTGCGTTATTTAATCTTTGGCAGCAATTTCCAAAGAAAAAGAAAATTTATCTTGATGCTTTAGAAGGCGTTGAAGGTTTTCAGGATAAAAATATTAGACAGCTTTGGCTTGCTTTGGCTTTGGTTACCGAGAACTTTAGAAATGATAAAAAGTCTTCATATTTATCTGAATTAAAAAACTATTCGTCAGCCGATTATAGTTTTGAAATTAGGGAAAAATCATTTCAATATTTAAACGAATTAAATCTTTGGGATGCAGAAACACTAAAATGTTTAACTGAAGCAACTACTCATCCTACGTGGCGTTTCGCAAAAGCTTCAAAAGAAATTTTATTATCTGTACTTCAAAATACTAACTTTAAACAAATACTAATTTCGGCAAAAAGTGAACTTTCAGAAAAAGCACTTCAAAATTTGGAAAAATTAATATAAATGAGAGCATTAGTAATTAGCGGCGGTGGAAGTAAAGGCGCATTTGCAGGCGGTGTTGCCCAATATTTGCTTTCTGAAATGAATTATAAATACGATTTATTTGTTGGAACTAGCACCGGCAGTTTATTAATTTCTCATTTGGCATTAAACAAAGTCGAAAAAATAAAGGAAGTTTATACTAACGTAAACCAATCTTCAATTTTCAGTAGTTGCCCATTTATTATAAAAAAAGGAAAATACGATAGTGCAGATATTAGTATTAACCACTTTAATGTTCTCAAAAATATTTTAAAAGGAAAAAAAACGTTTGGTGAAAGTTTCAACTTAAAAAAGCTAATAAAAAATACGCTTTTGGAAGAAGAGTTCAATTTTCTAAAAAGTTCTAATATTGAAGTAATTGTAACCGTTTCAAACCTTAGTTTAAACAAGGTTGAATACAAAGTGCTGAGGGATTTTAATTACGTAGATTTCTGTGAATGGATTTGGATTTCCTGTAATTATACTCCATTTATGTCTTTAGTAAGAAAAGATGGCTGCGAATATGCCGATGGTGGTTTTGGAAGCATGGTTCCAATTGAACAAGCCATTAATAGAGGCGCAAAAGTAGTAGATGTAATTGTTCTAGAAACCGAAGTAACATACTTTAACCGTTTGCCAACAAAAAATGCCTTTGCCCTTTTAACCAACATGCACAGTTATATGGCAGACCGAATTGAAAAACAAAATATACGTATCGGTAAATTGGTAGCCGCTAACAATAGTGCTATTATAAATTTGTACTACACACCCACGGTTTTAACAACTAACAGCTTAATTTTTGATAAACAAAAAATGGCTTTGTGGTGGGAGAGTGGTTTTAATTATGCGCTTCTTAAAAATAAACAGACAGAACATATTGAAGAAAATAAATAACATAATTTTAATTATCTTCGAAATAAGCCTGTTCTTTTGGGGTATTTAACCCTAATTATAACAACTTTTATCCTTTTATTTAAGATAAATTATAGCGGTATGTGCTAATGTGTTAATTTTATGGGATTAACTTAAAACTAACCTTTTAACTGTAACAATATTATGAAACTAACTTTTAAAAATTTTAAACTCAGCTATTTACTCTATCTTTTAATAGCAATAGCATTATTTGGGTGTGCAGATAATAACAATGGAGAAACTGACCAACAAGTAGATCCGCCAAAACAAATTATTTCTGTAGATCAAGCAGCAATTTTGTATGATACATATTCAGCCAGAAGAGTACCTATTATTGAAAGCTACGAAAAACAAAATTATCCTAATGATCCCTTTCAGCCAACACGTTTTGTTATGTATGATTTACAAACTATAAAAGACTACATAGCTTATATAGAACAGGAAGCAAAGGAAGCAAATGTTGAAGTAAAGGATTTGTTATTTTATATGGCAAACTATCCAGACAATTCAGCCAAAAATAATAGGCAAAACACGTTATTTATTGTTCCTACAACAGATATAAATGGCGCCAATGTTGGATTTTTAACCACGGATGGACCAGATGATAAAAGAGTAGCAATACCAATCAAGGATAGGCTACCAAAAAATGATAATGAAGGTAAAGATAGTGAAGAAGGGAAGCCTCAAGGTAGCGCTCAAGAGGCTGGTTTTATTGGAGCCTTCAGCGCTTTAAATCCTGGAGATCGTAGTCTTGTTTTGAATGATGGTACAATTGGTCCACCACCAAGTAGCATGGGTTTGGGTAACTAAATTCCTTGGCAATTAAATGAATAAAATAATTTTTGATACTTTAATCGATATTTCAATGATTTTTTATGTCATTGTTTTTTGTCTTTCAATTTATAGACTTCCGGAATATAAAAATACACCAGCAAAGTTTTTACCGATAATTTTTTTGATAACTATTTTTACAGAATATCACGGAGGTTATTTGATGTCCAAAGGCTCTTTTGACAATACATATCACAATATCTACTTTTTATTATTTTTTTTATTATTTTATTTTATTTATCATAACACATTAGAAAAAAAAATATTCAAATTAATTATTAAATGTTCTGCTATTCTATTATTCATTCCGTTTATATGGGAAATTAATACAGTAGACATTGTTCGTGGAACATTTGGGATAACATATATTGTTGGCGCAATTTTGCTCGTAACGTGCATTATTTTTTATTTTATTTCAATTCTTCAGTCATCAAGAGTTTTAGTGATTAAAAATGATTTGTTATTCTGGATAAGTGTTGGTTTGTTTTTATTTTATATTGGTTATATACCAATTAAACTGATGCGTTCTCAATATTTTGAAACAACGGATATAGAGTTTATTTATACCTTATTAATAATACAAGGCTCATTAATAATAGTAATGTATGTTTGCTTCATAATTGGGTTTCTATGGATGAAAAGGAGGTAATTATATTATTAGCGATTGGCATTCCAATTTTGTTGGTTGTTACTGTTATCATACTTTTTTCTGTATTTTCGACTAGAAAGAATAAGCTTTTATTCGAACAAGCAACAGAAAAAGAAAATTTTAATAAAGAACTTACAAAAACACAAATAGAAATACGCGAAGAAACGCTGCGTCATATAAGTTGGGAATTGCACGATAACATCGGTCAATTAATGACTTTAGCAAAAATACAGGTCCAAATGCTCGGTGAAAAACCCGAAAATTTGGATGAAGCTTCAGAAACAATCGGTACTGCAATTAACGAATTGCGTTCTCTTTCAAAAATGATTAATCCAGAGGCTTTAAATAAGATGAGCCTTCCTGATGCTCTAACCTTGGAAATTGAACGTTTTAACAGATTAAAGTTTATAAAAAGTACGATAAAAATTTCTGGGATCCCAATTAATTTTGATACCCAGCGGGAGATAATTATTTTTAGAATTTTGCAGGAATTTTTTTCGAATACAATAAAACATTCAAAAGCTAAAAATTTAGATGTTATTCTTAAATATTCCGATGACAACTTAATTATAAAGGCAATAGATGATGGTGTTGGTTTTAATTCAAAAACCCCGAAAGCTGGTATTGGTCTTACTAATATGACAAATAGAGCAAAACTTATAAATGCAACGTTGGTTATAACATCAGAAAACATAGCAGGTACTCAATTATGCCTTACGTATAATTTTTAATTCAATAATCATGAAATATTCTGTAGCAGTTGTAGACGATCACACATTGCTTTCTCAAGCAATTGGAAATCTTGTTGGGGATTTTGAACAATTTAATACGCTATATCTCTGCGAAAACGGACAAGAGCTTTTAGATAGGCTAAAGAAGGATACAAAACATCCACATATTGTATTAATGGATATTAATATGCCAATTATGAATGGTATAGAGACAACCCAATATCTCAAAGAAAAATATCCTAACATACGTGTTTTAGCTTTAAGTGTTGAAGAAAACGAACTTACCATTCTAAAAATGCTTCGGGCAGGCGCAAAAGGTTATTTAATGAAAGATACCAAAAAAGAGATTTTAGAAGAGGCGCTTACACACGTAATGGAAAAAGGATATTACCATACAAATACAATAGCCCAACTGTTGGTTGGGAGCCTTAGCAAAGATCCATCAGAAATTAATTTAAGCGATCGGGAAATAGAATTTTTAGGTCACGCATGTACCGAAATGACATACAAAGAAATTGCAGATGTTATGTTTTTGAGTCCAAAAACTATTGAAGGATACCGAGATTCTATTTATGAAAAAGTACATATAAAAAACAGAATTGGTTTAGTTTTATATGCAATTAGAAATAATTTATTTGTTCCATAGATTTATAACAATTGCATTTTTCTCTCTTAAATACTATCCAAAAAGTTCGGCTATTTCGCTTTTTAAATATTGCATTGCACGTTGTGAAGGAGTAATTTCTTCCATATAAATTGTTAGTACCATTTCACGTAGTTTATTTGCATTGGCAACTTTTTCATTCATCGCACTTTCTCTTATAACTTGTAACGTTGCGTTTTTTGCGTTTTTAATATGATTCCAACATTCCGACGAGATATAAATTTGTTGGGAGATGTTATGTTCAAATTCTTGCTCGATATTTTTTATAAGCAATTCTTCATAGTTGTTCAAATCCTCCGAAATTGGTTTAACTCTAATCAATAATTTTGTTGGATCTACACGTTCTAAAAAAAGTGTAAGTCTTTCATAGGCTTGCAACCTTATTGGCAAAATATGTTTTTGCGATTCTTTATGTAGTAAAAACCGTCTTCTGCCTTCTTCGTTTGCTGTATGGCCTTTAAAGAAATAATATGATACAATTCCAACAACAATTGCGGGTAGTAAATAAGCTACGTAACTTAAAACTTGAGAAAATTCTTCCATTTATTTTTTTGAAATAGGATTTATATATTTTTTCTGAATTAATTTTTAATATCTAACTTCGTTTTTGGCTTTCATCTTTTTAACCTCTTTTTTCTCTTCCTTTTTATTATAATTTCCGCCCAAGTATTCACAATCACTCAACTCTTTCATTGAATTAAAAGGAACTTCAACTTTATTATAAGTAAAAGTTTCAGCTAACGTATTAATTAGATTTTTATCGCCTGTTGTTAATTCAACGTCATCCATCCCAAATTGGGCAGGATGTTCATAACCGCAGGCGTGTGTCATTTCGAGCAATTCTTTTCTGAAATTCTTCATATAAAATTGAGCCCTTACTGATTTATCCTCAATATTAATTCCACTTTGACGCCATTTATTTTGAGTAGCTACGCCACTTGGACAAGTATTATTATGGCAAACTTGTGCTTGTATACATCCTATAGATAGCATTGCCTCTCGAGCAACATTTACCAAATCTGCTCCTAAACTGAACGCCATTGCAGCTTTTGCAGGAAAACCTAGTTTCCCGCTACCAATAAAAACAACACGCTCCGTTAGATCGTGCCTTTTAAAAATTCTATAAACGTTTGTAAAAGCATAAATCCAAGGAAGGGAAACGTGATCTGCAAAACTTGGAGGTGCTGCTCCTGTACCGCCTTCACCGCCGTCGATAGTTATGAAATCTGGGCCTTTGCCCGTGTCCTTCATAATTTTTGCAAGCTTTTCCCAATCGTCCAATTTTCCAACGGCACTTTTTATGCCAACGGGTAAGCCAGTTTCGTTTGCTATATTTTCAATAAATTCTACAAGGCCTTCAACACCTTCAAAAGCACTATGTGTGGGAGGAGAAAGCACATCCTTTCCTAATGGTACGTGACGTATTGCTGCTATTTCCGGTGTTATTTTTGCACCGGGTAAAACACCACCTTTTCCTGGTTTTGCACCTTGACTTAATTTAACCTCAATAGCGCGTACTTGTGGATAATCTTCTGTTAGTTTTTTCATTTTTTCCAAAGAAAAACCACCTTCTTCATTTCTGACCCCAAAATAGCCTGTTCCAAAGTGAAAAACTACGTCTGCCCCTGTTTTGTGATAGGGTGAAAGTCCTCCTTCACCCGTATTTTGAAAAGAATGCGCCAGACCACAACCACGGTTTAAACTTTCAACCGCACGTGCCGAAAGTGAACCAAAACTCATTGCCGAAACATTTATAACTGAAGCTGGCCGGTAAGGTCTTCTTCTCTTGTTATAAGCGCCCATAACCTTTGCACAAGGTAAAAAATAAGGATCTTTATGGTTTGGATGATTATCTTCTACCTTATAAGGCAACATTGCATTATTTACAAAAATGTAATTTGGCTCATAAATATCTCTGTCCGTTCCGAAACCTTCATAATTATTTTCGTTTTTTGCGGATGCGTAAATCCAGCCCCTTTCAATTCTATTAAATGGTAATTCCTCGCGATTATTGGCAACAATATATTGTCTTAATTCTGGTCCAATCCCTTCCAGCATATATCTAATATGACCTATTACGGGAAAATTATGGCTTATTGTGTGCCTTTTATTAAAGAAAATATCACGAATGGCTACAATAATCAAAATTAAAATTATCCAACCATACCAAGGCATCCAAGAAATGAAGTGTATGAAATTTTCCATAATTATTTTTTCTAAAGATATTTAAATTTGCGTAACTTAAACAATGGCAAGATTATTTTGAAGTTGTAAAAGTAGAAAAATAGTTTTCGGTATTTATCTCAATTGTACAAGATCTTACGTCAAATTAATGTAAATTTTCAATTGAAACGTCGGTTGATAATTTAATATAATTCTACCCACAAATTTAAAAAGCAATGGTTATTTTCACAAATTGAAGAAAAAGAAGAATTTGGAACAATATTTAGAACAACTTAATGACGCACAACGGGCGCCAGTACTGCAAAAGGATGGTGCAATGATTGTAATAGCAGGAGCAGGCTCTGGCAAAACGCGTGTCCTTACATATCGTATTGCGTACCTAATGGCAAAAGGAGTTGATCCTTTCAATATTTTGTCACTTACGTTTACGAACAAGGCAGCAAGGGAAATGAAAAAACGTATCTCGGAAATTGTTGGCGCTAGCGAAGGCAAAAATCTTTGGATGGGAACCTTTCACAGTATTTTTGCTAAAATCCTTCGCTTTGAAGCCGATAAATTGGGCTATCCTTCAAATTTTACAATTTATGATACGCAAGATTCGCAAAGTGTTATTCGTGCCGTCATTAAAGATTTCAATATAGATAAGGACATTTATAAATACAAGCAGGTTTACAGTCGCATTTCTTCCTATAAAAATAGCTTGATTACGGTAAAAGCGTATTTCAATAATCCAGAATTACAAGAAGCAGATGCAATGGCAAAAATGCCGCGTTTGGGAAATATTTACAAGGAATATGTAGATAGATGTTTTAAAGCTGGCGCAATGGATTTTGATGATTTATTGCTAAAAACCAACGAGCTTTTAACCCGTTTTCCAGAAGTTTTGGCGAAGTATCAAAACCGTTTTCGGTATATTTTGGTAGATGAGTACCAAGATACAAACCACAGCCAGTATTTAATTGTTAGGGCGTTGAGTGATAAATTTCAGAACATTTGCGTGGTTGGAGATGATGCTCAAAGTATTTATGCTTTTCGGGGAGCAAACATTAATAACATTCTAAACTTTCAAAAAGATTACGATGATGTAAAAGTCTTTAGGCTAGAACAAAATTACCGAAGCACAAAAAACATTGTTAACGCTGCCAATAGTATTATTGAAAAAAACAAAACTAGGCTTGATAAAGTTGTTTGGACAGCGAATGATGAAGGCAATAAAATTCTTGTGAACCGAACAATGACCGATGGAGACGAGGGTCGTTACGTGGCTAGTTCAATCTTTGAAAATAAGATGAATAACCAACTAAACAACGGCGACTTCGCAATTTTATATAGAACAAACGCACAGAGCCGTGCGATGGAAGATGCCTTAAGAAAGCGCGATATCCCTTATAGGATTTACGGTGGTCTCAGTTTCTACCAGAGAAAAGAGATAAAAGATGTGCTTTCGTATTTAAGATTAATTTTAAACCCGAAAGATGAAGAAGCTTTAAAAAGGGTTATAAATTATCCGGCAAGAGGCATTGGCGGAACAACGATAGATAAAATAATTGTAGCTGCAAACCACTACAAACGTTCAATGTTTGAAGTAATGCAAAACATCGATAAAATAGATTTAAAGATAAATAGCGGCACAAAAAATAAGCTAAAAGACTTTGTGGTAATGATACAAAGTTTTCAAGTTTTGAATCAAAATTATGATACATTTCAAATTGCTGAGCACGTAACAAAAAAGACAGGCTTGTTGCAGGAATTGAAAAAAGATGGTTCGGCTGAAGGTATTTCAAGAATTGAAAATATTGAAGAACTTTTAAACGGTATGCGGGATTTTGTTGAAGAACAAAAAGAACTTGCGGATGCTACGGGACAACTTTCAGAATTTATGGAGGACGTTGCCTTAGCAACAGACTTAGACAATGACAAAGGTGATGATGACCGCGTAGCTTTAATGACGGTACATTTGGCAAAAGGACTGGAATTTCCAATAGTTTATATTGTTGGCATGGAAGAAGATTTATTCCCAAGTGGAATGAATATGAATTCCCGAGATGAACTTGAAGAAGAACGCCGTTTGTTTTATGTTGCAGTCACGAGGGCCGAAAAACAAGCCTATTTAACGTATACCCAAACACGGTATCGTTGGGGAAAATTAATTGATGCTGAACCAAGTCGATTTATTCAAGAAATTGATGAAAGCTTTGTAGAGTATCTAACTCCAATGGATGATTACCGCTACAAACCATTAATAGATAGCGATATTTTTGATGATGTCGATAAAAGCAATTTACGCCAAACAAAACCGGTTGCTGGAAACAGGCCAAAAGGACCAACGGAGGATCAATTACGAAAGTTGCGAAGGCTAAAACCAGTTGAAAGCGCCACAAATAAAAACTTTAGCGCTGCAGACGCCAATTTAGCTGAAGGAACCAATGTTGAGCACGTGCGCTTTGGTAAAGGTATAATCCTTAAAATTGAAGGAGTAGGAGCAGACACTAAAGCTGAAATAGATTTTGAAAACGGCGGACTTAAAAAATTATTACTGCGTTTTGCAAAGTTGCGGGTTTTGGATAATAAATAACGAAATAATAGAATTGTAAAATTGAAACCTCGTTTATCGAGGTTTTTTTATGGATTTTTTTGTATTTTTAAAATAAAAAAATGATACGAAAAGGCACAAAAGTAAAATGGAAATGGGGCAGTGGTACTGCTTCAGGAAAAGTTATTGACACATTTACACAGGAAATTTCAAAAACCATAAAAGGATCAAAGGTTACCAGGAAAGGCTCGAAAGATGATAAAGCTTTATATATTGAGCAAGAAGATGGTGGTAAGGTTTTAAAACTTCAAAGTGAAGTTGAAAGAAAATAATATTTTAAAATTTAGGTTAGAAGTTTCAATTTCAAAATCCTGAATTTATAATTCACAATAAAAAAATGGCAGAATTCATAAAAATATATGAGGATAATCCAAATCCCAAAGACATAAAAAAAATCGTGAAAATTATACGTGATGGTGGTTTAGTGATCTACCCAAGTGACACTGTGTACGCTTTGGGTTGTGACATTAATAATACTAGAGCTATGGAAAGAGTAGCACAGCTAAGAGGCGTAAAGTTGGAAAAAGCTAAATTTTCTTTTATTTGCCAAGACTTAAGCAACTTAAGCGATTATGTAAAACAAATTGACAGCGCAACTTTTAAACTTTTAAAGAGAGCTTTGCCAGGACCATATACTTTTATCTTGCCGGGCAATAATAATCTGCCGAGTGTTTTCAAAAAGAAAAAAGAAGTTGGTATACGTGTGCCCGATAATAGTATCGCGCAAGCAATAGTAAGAGAATTAGGGAATCCCATAATTTCAACCTCCATAAAAGATGAAGATGAGGTTATAGAATATACAACAGATCCAGAATTAATTTATGAAAAATGGAATAAGTTGGTAGATGTAATCGTGGATGGTGGATATGGTGGCAATGTACCCTCGACAATAATTGATTTAACGGGAACCGAACCAGTATTAATACGTGAAGGAAAAGGAAGTCCAGAACTTTGAAATCCTCATAAATAAAACGCGCATTTTGTAAAATAGAAATGTCCCAAGATTCCTAATATTTTAGGAGCTTGGGACATTTTTTTAAAGTATGTAATATTATTTTGCAGGATACCAATCCAATTGGGTAACCTTAATATCCTTATTTTTTTCGTTTACTAGATTTTTAAATTTTGAAACATCACTCAATCCATCTGTGCCTCTGTAATGGTAAGGATAAACAGTATTTGGTTTAAAAGCCAACACAGCTTCAGCAGCTTTATCCACCGTCATTGTATAAGGTAAATTCATACAAACAAAAGCCATGTCAATATTTTTAAGATTTCGCATTTC
>JBBSOK010000077.1:0-13686 GCA_038259825.1 Flavobacteriales bacterium | reverse complement strand
GCCGTGCCAACATATTTATCCTTTTCGACCCTTGATTCAATACGCTTAATAATTTTTAAGGTAGTAGTTACGCCGACATCGCTAGAAACCAAAATTTCCTCCAGATTATCGAGAACATCATCATCTACCTTACTTTTACCAACAACAGCTTTGCTTAATTTGTCCAGAAATGTAGATTTGGATTTTTCGAGTCCTTTATCTAATGTTTCTTTTTTTTCTTTTGAAAATATTTTTTTGAAGAAGCTCATAGGTTTTGGTTTTGGAGGTTGTTTTTGCTTTTGTATCTCTCAGTTTTTTTAAGAAACTGAATAGAAATGTAACAAAATATTTAAATTCTAAAAATACAAAAAGCCACTTTTGTAAAAAAGTGGCTTTTTCTAAATATTTTTCTACTGGTTATTTTTTATTTAACCAATCATTTACATTTTCTGGAACCATAATAGATTCCGTAAAAGTATATGCTCCAGTTTTTGGCGATTTAACCATTTTTATCGCTTTGGTTAAACGCTTTGTTGACGTTTGTACGTTACCTACTGTTTTCTTTGCCATGGCGTATATATTTTGTATTGTGTTTTCAAATAAAGTTGAAAACCGTAATTATTTAATTTCTTTATGAACAGTCATCTTCTTCAAGATTGGATTAAATTTCTTTAATTCCATTCTATCCGGTGTATTCTTTTTGTTTTTGGTAGTAATATACCTTGAAGTTCCTGGTTTACCAGTTTCCTTATGCTCTGTGCACTCTAATATTACCTGAACTCTGTTGCCTTTTTTAGCCATCGTACTAATTATTTAAAATCTCAATTATTTTGTTAAGAAACCCTTTTCGCGGGCTTCTTTCATAACTGCAGAAATACCTTTTTTATTTATTGTTTTTATAGTTGAAGCTGCGATACGTAATGTAACCCATTTATCTTCCTCAGGAATGTAAAAACGTTTTTTAACCAAGTTTACATCAAACTTGCGTTTAGTTTTATTCATAGCGTGAGAAACATTGTTTCCAACCATCGCTCTTTTTCCGGTAAGCTCACAAACTCTAGACATTGTCTTAACCTTTTAATTATTTAAAAACAGGGTGCAAAAATAGGTAATTATATTAATATGAACAAAGAAAGAAAACTAGTTTTTTAAAATTTCTTTTAAAATCATCTCAAGCGCTTTGTTTACGCTCTTTTCAATAACCCTTTCCCTATCACTTCCAAAAAGAAATTTTTCAGAAAATATTTTTGTTGGAGTAGAAATAGCAATACAAACCGTTCCAACCTCATCTTGTCCATCCCCTTTTGTAGGTCCAGCAATACCAGTAGTTGCTATGGCAAAATCGGTTTTAAATAATTTTCTACTGTTTTCTGCCATAAGCTCTACAACTTCTTTACTTACAACATTGTAACTATCTATTGCAGATCTTTCAACTCCAAGTATAGTTGATTTTAAAGCAGTTTCGTAAGGTATTATCCCGCCTTTAAAAAATGAAGAAACACCAGGAACTTCAGTTATAGCAGCAGCAATTGAACCACCTGTACAACTTTCAGCTAAGCTTAAAGTGTAATTTCTTTTTGTAAATGCGTCAGCAATTTTTTGAACTATATTCGTTTCGTCTTCATAACCAACTGAGATATCATTTAACATTTCACTCAAAACCTCCATCTGCTCATCAACCGATTTTTTCAACAGACCTTCATCTTTTCCAGTTGAAGATAGGCGCAATCTTACTCTGCCCAAGGACGGTAAGTATGCTAATTTCAAAATATCCGGCAAATTATTTTCCCAACCTTCAATTCTATCGGCTATCGTACTTTCGCCTTGGCCGTATGTTAAAAGAGTTTTGTGATAAATAAACGGTCTTTTAAACTTCTTGATTATCCTCGGAAAAACTTCGTGCTGTATTAAATACTTCATTTCATACGGCACGCCAGGCATAGATACAAATACGGTATTATCTTTTTCAAACCACATTCCTGGCGCTGTTCCGTGTTCATTATTAAGAATAATTGCTTTAGAAGGAACCATTGCTTGAGATAAGTTTGAAGGCAACGGACTGCGTTTTAGATGTTTGCTAAAAATATCGTTTATATGCTGTAAAACTATTTTGTTTTCAACCAAATCATCGTTGAAAAATTCACAAAAAACCTGTTTGGTTATATCGTCCTTGGTTGGCCCTAAACCTCCGGTAACCAAAACGATATCAACTTTTTTTTCAGCATTTTTCAAGGCATCTAAGATATGTTGCCTCTCGTCTTGTACTGATGTAATTTGGTAAACTTTTATACCAATTTTATTAAGCTCTTTTGAAATGTAGGCGGAATTTGTGTCTACTATCTGCCCTATTAAAATTTCGTCACCTATCGTTATTATTTCTGCAAGCATCTAAAGTTCGAAGTCTTTTTTTAATTCTTTTATCATTGCATAAACCCTAGTAGTAGTGTTTTCCAAATTTTCTGATATAAAGGATTTATTCTTAGTGGTTTTGGACCAAGATTCTATCGCGGTCATGTCTTTTTCCAATTCTGCACCAAACATTTCAAGATTTGGCTTTATTTTATGTGCAAATTGATAGGCCAATTTTCTATTTTCGTTTTCTATGGCGTTTAGCATATTTTCAAAATCATCCGGAATTTCATCCAAAAATGTTTCTGCAAGTACTTTTAAAAAATCTTTGTCGCCGTCGGCAATTACCTCCAAACGCTCTATTGAATAATGTTCTGCCATTTATTTTACTTTAATAGAAAACATTTTCGTGTCTTCAATATAACCGTCTAAAAGATCATTTGTATTAACCTTGCCAACACCTGCGGGTGTGCCCGTAAAAATAACATCGCCAATTTTTAAAGTAAAGTATTTAGAGACGTACTCTATTAATTGATCAATTTTCCAAAGCATAGTTTCTGTGCTCGCTTCTTGAACAACAGTACCATTTTTTTGAAGGCTAAATTTAATATTATTTATGTTATCAAACGTTTTTTTATCCAAAAAATTACCAATTACAGCAGCACCATCAAACGCCTTTGCCTTTTCCCAAGGCAGTCCCTTTTCTTTTAGTTTTTCCTGTAAGTCCCTAGCAGTAAAGTCTATACCTAAGCCAATTTCATCATAGTATTTATGTGCAAATTTGGCATCAATATGTTTTCCAATTTTATTAATTTTCACCAAAACTTCAACTTCGTGGTGAACATCATTCGAAAATTCTGGAATAAAAAACGGCTGGTTTTTTAATAATATGGCCGTGTCTGGTTTTAGAAAAATTACAGGATCGGTAGGCTTTTCATTCTTTAATTCTGCAATATGAGATGCATAGTTTCTGCCAATACAAATAATTTTCATGCTACAATTTATTATTTAAAGTACTCAATTTAATTCTAGTAAGAACCTGTTTTGTATAAAGTGGAAAATCTGCATTTAAAAGCCATCCAAAATAACCTGGCTCTTTTTCTAAAACATCAAGCACCAACTTTCCTTTATGCTTACCAAAACTAAACATTTCTGCGCCATTTTTGTCATAACCGATAAAACCTGCAAAATCTGCAAAATCTCGGTGGGAACTGTAATCTGCCAAAAAGGCCACATCGTTTTCTAAATCTGGATATTTTTCCAACTGTGCTTTTAAAACTTCATACGTTGCAGCAGTATCCGCTGCAGCGCTATGGGCATCCACCAACGTTTCATTACAATAAAATTTATAGGCAGCTTCAAGCGTTCTTTTTTCCATTTTATGAAAAATTGTCTGCACATCAACGGACAAGGCCTTTTTCATATCAAAATCTATTTCGGCGCGTAACAATTCTTCAGCTAATAGCGGAATATCGAATCTATTACTATTAAAACCGCCCAAATCTGAATCTTTTATCAAGGCATAAACTTTTGATGCAAGTTCTTTAAAAGTAGGCTCATTTGCTACCATTTCATCAGTAATACCGTGTATTTCGGAAGTTTGTTTTGGTATAGGCATTTCTGGATTTACACGCCATAAATGACTTTCTTTATTTCCATTTGGAAAAACCTTTAATATCGCAATTTCAACGATTCTATCTTTAGCTACGTTGACACCTGTTGTTTCTAAATCGAAAAAGCAGATTGGTTTTTTTAGGTTTAATTCCATTATATTTTAAAAGTTGTACGGTTTTTGCAAATGTAATATTTTATGAATGTATTATTCGATTTTACACTATGAAGCTTTCCTATTATTTAACTTGTTTGTTATTTTTAATGTCAACTTCAAACATATTTGCCCAAGACACACGCGTTTTGATTACTGAAGAAAAGAAGGGTAAAAGGGTTACTTTATATGCAGAAAATACTACAAAAGATTCTCTAAATATCTTTTTATTAATTTTTCCAGAAGGTTTTAGAAGAAGTGCAAAGCAACCAAAACTTACCGATATTGGTCCAAAAGAAAAAATATTAATGACTACAATGATTGAGTTGGGTGATAATTCTCCAAGCACCTACACATATGAGCTTATAATTACAGATGAACGGGACGATATTAATTTATCTTTTGAAAAAAATACAATCGATATCGAAAAAACAATTACCGGTAGAGTCGTAATTTTTAGCCGAGAAGGCTGTGAAAAATGTGATTATCTGAACAAAGTTTTAGAGGAAAAAAGAATTGCACACCGCAATTTCGATATTAAAAAAGACAAAGAATTATATAATCAATTTTTGGCGTTTTTGGATAAGAAATATCCTAATAAAAAAATTGCACAATTGCCTGTAGTCTGGAATAAAACCTATATTATTTTTGGCTATGATGAGGTTGAGGATATGCTTTTGGAGTTGGAAAAATAGAAGCTACTCTTCAGAAAATGCTACCTTTCAAATAATTGAATAAAATTTGAAGTTATTACAAAAAAACCACAAATACTGGAATTTCAATTCCTGTATTTGTGGTAAAATTTATTTTATTTTTAATGATAGCTGCTAAACTTCCCTATTTACGTCCCACGCTTCCAGATAATCTGCTACCTTTTTAACAAACTGTCCACCCAAAGCACCGTTTACAACTCTGTGGTCATAACTATGTGATAAAAACATCTTGTAACGAATACCTATAAAATCTCCCTCTGGAGTTTCAATTACCGCTGGCACCTTTCTAATGGCGCCCAAAGCCAAAATACCTACTTGTGGTTGATTAATAATTGGCGTACCCATAATGCTACCAAAAGTTCCAACGTTTGTAACCGTATACGTTCCGCCTTGAATATCATCTGGTTTTAATTTATTTTCTCTCGCTCTTGTTGCAAGATCGTTTACCGCTTTGCTCATTCCAACAAGGTTAAGCTGGTCTGCATTTTTAATTACAGGTACAATAAGATTACCATCTGGTAAAGCCGCAGCCATACCAAGATTTATATTTTTTCTTTTTATAATAGTGTCGCCATCTAGCGCAATATTCATCATTGGGAAATCTTTAAGCGCTTTTGCAACGGCTTCCATAAAGATTGGTGTAAAAGTTAAATTTTCACCTTCTCTTTTTGCAAATGCATTTTTCACTTTATTTCTCCAATTCCAAATATTGGTTACATCTGCTTCAATAAAGCTCTGCACATGTGCCGATGTTTGCACGCTTGCAACCATATGGTGGGCAATAAGTTTACCCATTCGGGTCATTTCTATAATTTCATCACCTCCATTAACCGAAACTGGCGCTTTTTGAGTTTGCGTAGCAACTGGATTTTTAGCTTCAATTGCAGTTTTTGGTTGCGTTGTTGGAGTAGATACAGTTTGCTTTTCAGAATCTTCTTTTGGAGTGTTTGAACGGTTTTCGATAAAGCTTAAAATATCATTTTTCGTAACACGCCCATCTTTTCCAGTTCCAGAAATACTATCTAATTGCGCCTGACTTATTTTTTCTTCAGCCGCTATATTTTTTACAAGTGGAGAATAAAATCTGTTTTCCGAACTTTCAACAGCAGTTTGAGTGGCTGTTTTTGCTGTTTCCACAGTTGCTTCAACCGCTGCAACAGATTTTTCTTCTTCGGTAGTTTTTTCAGGCTTTGTTTCAACTTTTGCATCGTTGCTACTTTCACCCTCAATTTCGATTATGGCAATTGTTTGGCCTACTTGAATAACATCGTCAACATTAAAAAGTTTTTCAATCAAAACTCCATTTACTTCACTAGGCACCTCACTGTCAACCTTATCTGTTGCAATTTCAAGAACGGGTTCATCTGCTTCTATTGTATCGCCAACTGCCTTTAACCAACTTGTTAAGGTAGCTTCTGCCACACTCTCGCCCATTTTTGGTAACTTTAATTCAAATTTTGCCATAACTTTTTAAGTGTACTATTTTTTAAACTGCCCGTAAAATATATATTTTTTACTGCGGCAAAATTAAACAATTTTATAAGTAGTTGCTTAATGAGATTTATATTTATTACAATTGTGAAGAATTGGACTAAAAATGAAATACCTCGCCTTTTTCATCGCTTCGGTCACTTCCTATCATAAAGCTACAATTTGGCGGAATTATTCTGAAGATATTTTTCTGATTTTTAAGTAAATACATTGCTGAAAAAATATCCGCTGCTGAAATGTGATTTGCATCAAAAATGAATTGTGTGTTTTCATAATCCTGAGCGGAAGAAAAATCCTTCATCATTTTTACAGGTGCTTTTAAAACTGCTGAAATTTTGTCAAACTTTCTTGAATCTTCTGAAATAAAAATCACGGATTCCGGCTTAGCAACTATTTCTTTAGCCTTTTCATTTTTTGTTTTTTTCAACTTTTTAGCAACCGATACAGCCAAATCAACCGACATATCGGCTACTTTATTTGTATTGAAATGTTTTGAATAAAATATTTTCATTGCACCGAAAAAACGATCGTAATAAGCTTCGTTCCTAATCGTACTTTCGCCTTTGTAATGCAGTAATTTTTCGCTACCTAAATAGTAATTGGCAAATCCAGCTTTCAAAATTTTGTAGGAAAGATCTATGTCTTCGCCATACATAAAGTAATCTTCGTCAAAACCGTTTATTTGGTCATAAAGTTTCCGCTCCATAAAAACGAACGCACCAGCTAAAACCTCAACATTTCCGCATTCATCATTTTTTAAATTGTTTGCATAATATCCGTTTGTATCTTTTGTAAGACCGATTAGCTTTTTTAAAGATTTCTTTGGTGTAGGAATATTGCGTTTGCTTTCTGGTAAAAAGTTGCCTGTACCATCAATCATCTGTAAACCAATTGCTCCAATTTTATGCTTTTTTTTATAAACGTTCAAACAATTATGGAGAGTCTTTTCAGCAACAACAGTATCAGGATTCAAAATGCAGAGATACGTTCCACTTGCTGTTTTTACTGCTTGATTATTAGCTTTACTGAATCCAACATTTTCTTTATTCTGAAGTAATTTTACATCGGGAAATCTTTCTAAAACCATTTCACAACTACCATCCTCAGAATTATTATCAATCACAATTATTTCAGCGTCAATACCTTGTGTAGCATTTAAAACACTTAAAAGGCATTGTTCTAAAAAGTATCGCACTTTGTAATTGAGTATAATTACCGAAAGTTCCATAGCATATTTTAAATGAGTTTAGGCAATTTATTACCCTTTCAATGAAGTTTCAAAGGGAATACGATTTAAAATACTGCGGCCAAGGCTTACTTCATCTGCATATTCCAACTCATCACCTACCGATATACCCCTTGCAATTGTACTTGTTTTAATTTCCAAACCTTCCATTTGTTTGTAAATATAAAAGTTTGTCGTATCTCCCTCCATTGTTGAACTTAGGGCGAAAATAACTTCGTTTACATTTCCCATTTTTAGTTTTTCAATTAAAGGAATAATATTTAGTTCGCTTGGTCCGATACCGTCCATTGGTGAAATTTTACCACCAAGCACGTGGTAATGTCCTCTAAACTGGCTTGTATTTTCTATTGCCATTACATCTCGAACATCTTCAACAACGCATATTATCTGCTCATCCCTATTTGGGTTTGCGCAAATTTCGCACAGTTTACTATCGCTAATATTATTGCAATTATGGCAGAATTTAATTTCTTGCCGCATTTTAGAAAGGGCAACAGCAAGTTGAAGGGTTTGTTCTTCAGGATTTTTTAATAAATGCAAGGCAAGTCTAAGCGCAGTACGTTTACCTATACCGGGCAATTGCGAGATTTCGGCAACTGCATTTTCGAGAAGTTTTGAGGAAAATTCCATTTATTTAAGCTAGCGCAATATAAAAAAAATGCTTCAGAAATCGTAACGACTTTTGAAGCATTCTTGATACTAAAAATTCAATTTATTTTTTAAGCAACTTTTTAGTTACTATACCTTCAGTAGTACTTAATCTTACGAAATAAGTTCCTGTTCTTAAAGTTGAAATATCTAAGCTATATGTGCTACCTAATTCTACGTTAGGTCTATTTAGCAATAGTTTTCCAGAGATGTCAAAAACTTCAATATTGCTTTGTAATCCGCCACGATAACTGAATGTAACTTCGTTATTGGCAGGATTTGGCACCATTGAAATATCATTTTCAGCCACAAAAGTTTGAGTGCCTAACAAATCCCCAGCTAATGGTGTTGCCCAAAGACCACGACCATAAGAACCTGCATATAACTTATTATCAACAGAGTTAACCTCAAGTTCATTAATAATTACATTCGGCAAATTTGTTACATATGGCTGCCAATCTGTAAAAGTATTGTCTATGTAAAACACTCCATAATTCATACCCACATAAAGACCATCTTCTCCATTATCATCCCAAACCAATGCTGTTGCACTAAAATCTGGAAGATTCTTTTTGTAGTTTACCCAAGTATCACCACCGTCTTCACTTGTATATACGTGTTGGCTACCTGTTACAGATACTGCAACTTTTAAATGATTTGTTGGGTGTACTGCAATAGCAGTTACATTGCCACCAGGACGAGGTAAAGCTGTCCAGTCTGTTGCACCGCCATCGGTAGTTCTATAAATAAATGAGTTTCTTGAGGCATATATAACTTGATTATTTGAAGGAGCTACTTTCATTTCATCTAAGTTGCTTGGAAACTGTTGGGATATTGGTGACCAAGAGTTACCGAAAGCTATTGATTTAAAAACTTGGTTATATCCTACGTAGATTGTATTTTCTAAAACAGGGTCCTGCTCAAATGGTGTTACCCAATTTCCTTGTCCAGGACCAGGCTCACTTAATCCTTGTTGAGTTTGGCCACCATTAAAAGATCTGTATAACTGCCCTTGTTGCGTTGTACCATAAAAGATGTTATCGTTATCTTTATCTATAAAACCTTCCATACCATCAGCTCCTAACCAATCTCTCCAACCATCAGCTTCTGTATAAAAAGATGATCCATTATCCTGAGAACCTCCTGTTACTTTAACACTTTCACTTTGTGAAATCCCTATTTTATAAAATTGGCGTATTCCTATACCCGTAGTTAAATCCGTATAGTAATTGGTTGAAACATTTTGAGTATCTGTTGCTTTAAATATTCCGCCATCTGATGCTACAAACAAAGTATTTCCAACAAATTGTAATTGATCTACATCTGCATGGCAATATCCAATGTTAGCTGCTGCTGCATTACCCGGAATCCAATCTGATGTACAAGTAAAGCTTACACCACCATTTGTAGATCGCCAGGTTAAAATACCTGCTATATGTACTTCATTAATGTTGGTTGGGCTAACGGCAATATCCATATCTCTAGGAGCTTGCCCGCTGTTATCTTGTCCAACTGTGCTGTAACCAAAAAAGTTAAGACCACCATGATTTAATCTCGTAAAAGTTGCTCCACTATCATTAGAAACATAAAAAGCACCAAAGCGCCCACCGTTTGCTTCTACTACGTAAACAACATTTGGATCTGCCGGCGAAACACCTATCATCTTAGCGCCAGTGGTAAAGCCGCTTATTTGGGTAAAATTATTTCCTCCATCTGTAGATACAGAAAATCTAGTTCCAGAAATATAAACTGTATTTAAGTCTCCTGGCTTAAACTCTACATCATATCCTCTACTATCGTTTGCAACCTCATTCCAAGTTTGACCGCCGTCTAATGAGCGATATATGCCTTGATCTGCAACTGTTGCGTAAAGATTATTGCTGTTACTAGGGTTTATTAATATTTTATTTACGTCGCTGTTTCCAGCAGAACCTATTTCAACCCAAGTTAAACCAGCGTCAACAGATTTAAACATAATACCTCCATCTGAACCAAAATAATATATATTTGAATTGGCAGGATCAATAGCAACTGAATAAACAGTAAGATTTGTGAAATAATCGTTGAGTGGTAACCAATTTTGACCTCCGTCAATAGACTTCCAAACACCACCGGTATTTGCACCAACAATAATATGATCGTTATTATTTTCATCTACTGCTATACCCGTAATTCTACCCACTCCCGGATTCCAACCTGATGTTGCACTCCAGCTTTCAGGGCCTAATTCTTGCCAATTATCGTTAAGTGGCAATCTTTGTTGGCTGCTTTCATTTAGATAAACTTCAAAGTTCCTCAGTTTTTCTAAATTTTCACGTGTTGTTGGCAAGTAACCATTATTATTCATTAATCTGAATGCCATGTACTCCCATCGCTTAAATTGTTTGTAACCAGTACCGCGACCTTTATCTCGGTCTGTATAGTATGCTTCACCAGCATCGCTTATTTGTTGGACCGTATACTCACCAGAATCCATCATTTCTTTAAATTCCTGTGAATGGGATTGAAAACTGAAAAAGAAGAGGGCAATAAATAAAGTGTAAAAAATTTTCATAGAACAATTGTTAAATATTAGTACTAATTTCCAGGCGGTTAGGCGGATTTTCAAATGTAAGTAAAAAGTGGCAATCCAATTAACAAAAGATTGTACTTTTGCCCACCTTTAACACATTTCACGAAAAAACTATGCAACCCTTATATATACTGTTACTTATTGTTGGTTATTTTGGATTATTGATATTAGTTTCTTTTTTTACAAGTAAAGGAGGAAGCAATGCAGATTTCTTTAAGGCTGGTAGGCAGTCACCTTGGTATTTGGTTGCATTTGGTATGATTGGCGCTTCACTAAGTGGCGTTACTTTTATATCTGTTCCGGGCTGGGTAGAAGCTTCAAGTTTTAGCTATTTTCAGGTTGTTTTGGGCTATACGGTGGGATATGCCGTTATTGGAACAGTGCTTTTACCATTATATTATAGACTCAATCTTACATCAATTTATACTTATTTAGAAGGCAGGTTTGGCAAATATTCATATAAAACAGGTGCATCCTTTTTTCTAATATCAAGAATTGTTGGAGCAAGTTTTAGACTTTATCTTGTTGCAATTGTTCTACAAACTATCCTTTTTGACGCTTTAGGCATTCCATTTTGGGTAACTGTAACAATAACTATTTTATTAATTTGGCTCTACACTTTCAAAAGTGGAATTAAAACAATTGTTTGGACAGATACTTTGCAAACACTTTTTATGCTAATTGCTGTTGGGGTGAGTGTATATTTTGTTGCAACAGATTTGGGATTAAACTCTTCTAACTTCTTTCAATTTATAGGAGATAGTGAAATGTCCAAAATGTTCTTTTTTGATGATTGGAAATCTAATGATTATTTTTTTAAACAGTTTATTAGCGGTGCGTTTATAGCTATTGTTATGACGGGTTTGGACCAAGACATGATGCAGAAAAACCTAACCTGCCGGAGTTTAAAAGATGCTCAAAAAAATATGTTTTGGTTTACAATAGTATTGACTTTTGTAAATTTAGTATTCTTGGTACTGGGATTACTATTGACAGTTTATGCACAACAAAATGGAATTGATTCCCATAAAGATCAACTTTTTCCAACGCTGGCAGCAGATGGTTATTTCGGTTACGGCGTAGCTACATTATTTGTATTGGGCTTAATAGCTGCAGCATACTCAAGCGCAGACAGTGCTTTAACGGCATTAACAACATCATTTAGCATCGATATTTTAGAAATTGAAAAAAAATATGATGAAGTAAAACAAGTTGTAATCAGAAAACGAATTCACATTCTTATTTCTGTTGTATTGATTCTTGTGATATTGATTTTTAAATACGCAATTGGCGATGTTTCGGTAATTGCGAAACTCTTTAAATTTGCTGGATTTACATATGGTCCTTTGCTCGGGCTTTATGCCTTTGGATTGTTTACCAAATGGAATGTGAAAGATAAATTGGTGCCAATTATTACAATTGCATCGGTTTTACTTTCAATTGTGATAAATATCGCTTCCCAGATTTATGTTTTTATGAATCAAGAAGTTTCTTGGGCGGAAGCTGAAACTTTAGCTTCAACTTTATATTATCAAGTAGGTTTTGAAATTTTAATAATAAACGGATTATTAACCT
This sequence comes from Flavobacteriales bacterium, assembly GCA_038259825.1. Lineage (GTDB taxonomy): Bacteria > Bacteroidota > Bacteroidia > Flavobacteriales > Flavobacteriaceae > JBBSOK01. Next base: position 1,348 of record JBBSOK010000077.1, on the reverse strand, counting down.
TTATTGGTTTAATACTGATTCGTACCAAGCATAACTAAGGTACAAGCAACCTCAACTTCAATATTATTTTGCCGAAGCATTTTGTAGAATTCAGGATTTTCAGTTCCTGGATTGAAAATGACACGATTTGGTTTAAGGGAAAGAATATAATCATAATATTCCTCTTGCCTTTTTGCGTTTAGATAAAGTGTAACAGAATCAATTTCATTGAAGTTTTTTTTATCTGTTTCAATTTCTACTCCATCAACATCGCCCGGTCGCAAACCAATTGCAACAACGGGTTGTTTATGTTGGCGCAGTTTTCTAATCGCCATATTTGAATATCTACTTGGGTTTGTACTTGCCCCAATAACCAATGTTTTTTTCATTTCAAAATTTTAATTACCATCTAATAATTGCACTTCCCCAAGTAAAACCGCTACCAAAAGCTGCGAGCACAACTATATCTCCTTTTTTAATTTTTCCAGCTTCCCAAGCCTCTGTGAGTGCGATTGGTATTGAAGCTGCCGTGGTGTTTCCATATTTTTGGATGTTATTAAACACCTTTTCATCCGGTAAACCCATTTTTTGTTGAATGTATTGCGATATTCTCAAATTTGCCTGATGTGGTATTAACAAGTCAATATCACCAACCGTTAAACCATTTGCTTCCAATCCTTCTTTTATAACTTCAGCAAAACGGACAATTGCATGCTTAAATACAAATTGACCGTTCATATATGGATAATATGGAATATCGTCTTGATTGTTTTCTGCTATAATTTCTGGAACCCAATGGCCTGTTGCGGGACCTTTTAATGAAAGTTCATCTTTATATTTGCCTTCACTGTGCAAATGTGTAGAAAGGATGCCGTTATTTTTATCTTCATTTCTAGAAACAACCGCAGCTCCTGCCCCATCGCCAAAAATAACCGTTACGCCGCGTCCTCTTGTTGTAAAATCTAATCCGCCGCTATGGTTTTCTGCTCCAATAACTAGAACGTTTTTATACATTCCGGTTTTAATAAATTGGTCTGCTACGGAAAGTGCGTAAACAAACCCAGTGCATTGATTTCTTACATCTAACGCTGCAACATTTTCCATTTCCAATAATTCTTGAATCTGAACGCCGCCACCGGGAAAATACATATCCGGACTTAGCGTTGCAAAAACAACCATGTCAATATCCTTTGAAGTTAGACCGGCACGTTCAATAGCGATTTTTGATGCTTTGGCACCCATAATTGATGTGGTATTACCATCACCTTTTTTTATGTGTCTCCGCTCTTCAATTCCCGTTCTTTCAACAATCCAAGCATCATTGGTGTCCATTCGTTCGGCAAGGTTACTGTTTGTTACCACATTTTCT
>JBBSOK010000076.1:0-13831 GCA_038259825.1 Flavobacteriales bacterium | reverse complement strand
TAGTTTCAGTAATCATTCTTAGCAAAGTCATAAAACTGCTATTTATTTTTTTGGAACGACTATTGTTTTAAATTAATTTTAATAAACTATAAATAATATTGTAGTAAGTTTGAAAGTAAAACCAAACCTAAAGATTATGAAATATAAAATATCTTTTTCCCTAATAGCAGTGCTTATAATTGTCGCTGCCTGTAATACAAATCCTTTTACCGGTAAACAAACGTTGGCTTTAGTGCCAAATTCGCAGATTTTACCAATGGCATTTCAACAATATGATGCATTTCTTTCAGAAAATAAAATTGTTACGGGTACAAAGGAAGCCCAAATGGTCAATAATGTCGGTCAGAAAATTTCTTCGGCTGCAGAAAGATACCTTACAGCAAATGGTTATGCGGGTTATCTAAAAGATTATAGATGGGAATATAAATTAGTAGATAGTAAAGAAGTTAATGCTTGGTGTATGCCCGGTGGAAAAATAGTTTTTTATACTGGTATTTTGCCAATTGCGCAAAATGAAGCTGGCATTGCAGCCATTATGGGTCACGAGGTTGCCCACGCACTTGCAAACCATGGGCAACAGCGTATGAGCGGTTCTCAATTACAAGCATTAGGAGCAGCTGGAGTTGGTATTGCAACAGCAAACAGTGAGAATGCAGCTCTTTACAATCAAGCATATGGTATTGGAAGCCAAGTTGGCGTTATGTTGCCATTTAGCAGAAGCCACGAAACTGAAGCAGATAAAATCGGTCTTACCTTAATGGCAATTGCTGGATACGATCCAACAGTTGCGGCAGATTTGTGGGTTAGAATGGGTCAAAATTCAGGTGGAGGTGCTCCGCCTGAATTTTTGAGCACACACCCATCAAACCAAACACGTATAGCAAACATAAACCAATGGGCAGGAGAAGCAAAAGCGGAAGCAGCAAAATTTGGTGTTACCAGTTTTAAAAAATAAAGCAAACAAAGACAAATTATTTTATATACTTTAGAATCCCGTTAAAACAACGGGATTTTTTAATTTTTATATTGAATGAATAACTTACAAAAAGGCGATAAAAAACTATTGAATGCTTGGGCTTTTTACGATTGGGCAAATTCTGTTTATAGTTTGGTTATTGCTTCAGCAATTTTTCCAATATTCTATGGGGCGATAACAATTGTTAAAGATGAAGATGGCAATAAAATAAGTGATACGGTTGATTTTCTAGGCTATTCTTTCAATAATGATACATTAATAAGCTATGTAACTGCCGCGGCTTTTTTAACTGTTTCAATATTAAGTCCTCTTCTTAGCGGTGTTGCAGATTATGTAGGCAACAAAAAAGTTTTTATGAAATTTTTCTGTTACCTCGGCGCATTTTCGTGCATTGGTCTATTTTGGTTTAGTACTGAGAATTTAGGATTTGGTTTACTTACCTATTATTTTGCTCTAATAGGTTTTTGGGCGAGTTTGGTTTTCTACAACTCTTATTTGCCAGATATTGCATTTCCGGAACAACAAGATAAAATCAGCGCAAAAGGATATTCCTTAGGATATATAGGAAGCGTAATCTTATTGGTTATTTGTTTAGTGATGATTTTGATGTACGAAACTTTTGGATTTGAAAGTGAAGACTTACCAACAAGATTATCTTTTATACTTACTGGAGTTTGGTGGATAGTTTTCAGCCAGTACACCTATTATTATCTCCCAAAAGGAAATAAGAAAGAAAAATTTACTAGAAATTTACTCTTAAATGGTTTTAAGGAATTAAAAAAAATATGGCACAGCCTTGAACATAATTTACCGCTTAAAAGATACTTAGCTGCTTTCTTTGTATATAGCATGGCAGTCCAAACCATTATGCTTGTTGCAACTTACTTTGGTATTGAAGAACTTGATTGGGGTAATCAAAATGCTACAACGGGCTTAATTATAAGTATTTTACTCATACAGTTAGTTGCCGTTTTGGGTGCGTTTTTAACTTCAAGAGCATCAGCAAAATTTGGTAATATTAATGTGCTTTTAGTTTTAAACGCTATTTGGGTGTGTATTTGTGTATATGCATATACAGTTACTACACCTGAACAATTTTATGCAACTGCAGCTGTAGTAGGACTGGTAATGGGTGGAATACAATCGCTATCACGTTCAACGTATTCAAAATTAATTCCTGAAAATGCTGTAGACACAACTTCTTATTTTAGTTTTTACGATGTTTCAGAAAAAATAGGAATTGTTATTGGTATGCTTAGCTATGGTTATGTGGCGCAAGTAACAGGAAGTATTAGATACGCTATTTTATTCTTTATAACCTTTTTTATAATTGGCGGATTACTTCTTTTAAGAGTTCCAAGAAAAAAAATAGAATAGCAAAATTTACTTATTTTTGCTATCATTGTCAATAAGAATACTATTTATATGAAGAAATTTCAGATTTTAAAAATTGTTTTACTAGCCTTTATAGCATTTCAATTTACAAGTTGTGATGATGAACCTCTTACAGGTACATTTAATCAACCTAATGTGGTAGATCCTGCAGAGACTGGAGAATTTGTAGCAAATATTGAAGGGCAAGCTTTTTTTGCGGATTCAATTAGAGCCACTTTATCCCTTAGCCGTCAGCTTGAAATTTCTGGTAGAATGGCAAGTACAAATGAACGAATTACAATAATTGTTGATGATGCGGATAGTGGCATTTTTAGTTTAAATACTACAGATACAAATCCAAACGTTGCAATATATTCTAATACTCCGGACAATATGTTTCCATATACCTCAAGCGTTAATTTTGGTGGCGGTGGTAGTATGACGATAACAGAATTTGATTTGGAAAATCTTCAAGTTTCAGGAACATTCAATTTTGAAGCAAACAGGATTGCGCGAGATGAAGATGGTATTCCAATATTAGACGCAAACGGCCTTCCAACTCTGCAAACTATTATAATTACTTCAGGTTCTTATAAGGATATTCCTTTAATTTTAGAAAATCAAGGCGATCCGGAAGATGAATTTTTTGCAAAGGTTGACGGTGTAGATTTTATACCAACAAACTTATTCTTAACCCAAACAACTGTTGGTAATGAACCAATGTTTAGAATTACGGCAACAAAAGATAACAATGAATTAATTAGAATAGACCTTCCAAAATTTTTGGGAGACGGAACATTCGATTTTGAAAGTATTTCTGACGGTACAAAATTAATTGGATTTTATAATGATGGAGTAGGCGGACAAAACCTTACATCAAACCCTGGAACAATTACTTTAACTCAATTTAATATTGAAACAGGAATACTGACCGGAACATTTGAATTTACAGGAACCGACCCTTTAATGACTGATAATAACACTGTTGAAGTAACTGAAGGTAATTTTTCATTTCGTTTTGAAGGCACTCCAAATGGTAACAGTTTTCTAAATGCATATATTGATGAAGTTTATTACAATGCAGAAACTGGACGGGCAAATGATACAATTATTAACGGTTTCCCTGCTATTTATTTACGCACCCAAGTTGGGAGTGAAAGTATTAACATAACGCTTCCAGCTGTTTTAACTCTTGGAACCTATCCAATGTTCAGAAATTTTGATGCTGCAAATAAAATTGTAACAACCTACAAACCAATAGTCAATCAAGATACCGAATTTGTTTCCAATCCAGGAACAATGGAGATTTTAGAATTTGATGCTGACAGAAGAATTATTATAGGAACTTTTTCACTTTTTGCAAAAGATAATGCAGAAGTAGATGATACCATTTACCGAATAACTGCTGGAAGATTTAGAGCTTCCTATTAATCAAAAATATTTCAAAACAAAAGACCGACTCTCAAAAAGATAGTCGGTCTTTTGTTTTGAAGTAATTTAGCATCAGTTATTCGCCTTTTTCTATTGTTCCGGAACCCATTATTTTTTCATCAAATTTGGACGGATTACCATAATATACAATTGTTCCCGAACCGTGAACTCTAGCTTTTAGTTTTTCATTGGTTCTAATTTTTGACGTTCCAGAGCCGGAAACATAAACTTCTGCATTTGTTGCAATCAATTTTTCGCATTCAAAATTTCCACTGCTGGTAAGTTTTATGCTAGCGTTATTTGCAAATCCTTCAATGCTTATTGTGCCGCTTCCATTTAGATTAGCATCCAATTGTTTTACCATCAGTTCCAATTTTATTGAACCTGAACCATTTAATGCTATTTCAAAATTTTCGGAATTAAAGACTATATCGGAATTTATACTAGCGCTACCATTAATTGACAAACTTGTAAGATTTTCAATGGGAACTAAAATTTTAATCTTGTCGTTTTTAGTATTATAGTCATTGGATTCTTCAACAATAAGAAGTATTTCATCGTCAGATTCTATTAGAATTTTATCAGCAAATTCTTTATTACTTTTCACTATTATTTCGCCAACAACACCTGAAATTAATTCAACATCAAAAGCACCGGAAATTTTAATTTTTTCGTATGGATCAGTTTTAAATGTTCTCGTTTCTAATTTTGAAATCTTCTTTTTTCGATTTTCCTGTGAAAAAACAGTTGAGCTAAAGACAAAAGTAGCCAGTAATAAACAAAGAAATATAGAATTGTTGATTTGAGTAAATCTCATTTAAAAACGTTTTAAGATATTTTGTTGTAGATACAGTAAAGTTACTTTAAAAAAAATTACATTTTTTAAAAATTTGTTCAAGAAAATCATTTCAGAAGACCAGCTTTAAACTCAAATAAACCTTGGCACAACTCTTGAATTATCTGTACAGAGAATCTTACGTTAGCGATAACAACGTTGATTTTAAGAATTTTATAAACTAAAGTCGAATATAACAATGTGTCAACATCAATAAAAGTGACACTTTGTCCAGATACTACTATATGTCTCAATCAAAAATAAAAGCAATAGACAGTTTGTCATTTCAAGAGTTACAGGATGATGCTGAATTTATCCCGTTAATGTCCGCCGAAGATGAAGATGCTATGCACAAAGAAGATTTACCAGAAATTCTTCCTATTTTACCTTTACGAAATACTGTACTTTTTCCAGGAGTTGTAGTGCCGATAACCGCTGGTAGGGATAAATCTATTAAACTAATTCAAGAATCCAACAAAGGAAATAAGATTATCGGTGTAGTTTCCCAAAAGAACGAAGATACTGAAGAACCAGGCCTTTCTGATATTAATACGGTTGGAACCGTCGCACAAATTCTACGTGTTTTAAAAATGCCAGATGGTAATACAACTGTTATTATCCAAGGTAAAAAACGATTTGAAGTTTCGGAAGTTATAACCACGGATCCATATTTAACTGCTTCAATTAAAGAAGTTAAAGAAGCGAGACCAGCAAAGGACAACGAGGAATTTAAGGCAGTAATAGATTCAATTAAAGAACTTGCATTGCGAATAATTAAAGAAAGCCCGAATATTCCGTCGGAAGCTGCATTCGCAATAAAGAATATTGAAAGCAATAACTTTCTTATCAATTTTGTTTCTTCAAATCTTAATATTTCGGTTGAAGAAAAGCAGAAGTTGCTTGAAATTAATGATTTGAAAGATCGCGCGATGGAAACGTTGCGATATATGAATATCGAAATTCAAAAACTTTCACTTCGTAATGATATTCAAAATAAAGTACAAACAGGAATTAACCAACAGCAACGTGAATATTTTCTGCACCAGCAGATGAAAACTATTCAAGAAGAGTTGGGTGGTGTTTCGGGAGAGCAAGAAATTGAAGAATTGCGAAAGCTGAGCAAAAAGAAAAAATGGGGTAAAGAAGTTGAAAAGCATTTTAACAAAGAGCTTTCAAAACTACAGCGAATGAATCCGCAAGTGGCTGAATTCAGCATTCAACGTAATTATTTGGAATTGCTTTTAGATTTACCTTGGAATCAATTTAGCAAAGATAAATTCGATTTAAACCGAGCACGAAAAATATTAGATAGAGATCATTACGGTCTTGATGATGTAAAAAAGCGAATTATAGAATATCTAGCAGTTTTAAAACTCAGAAACGATATGAAATCGCCAATCCTTTGTCTTTACGGTCCTCCAGGTGTTGGAAAAACATCTTTAGGTAAAAGTATTGCGGAAGCTTTGGGTAGAAAATATGTGAGAATGAGTTTAGGTGGCCTTCGAGATGAAGCCGAAATCCGTGGACACAGAAAAACATACATTGGCGCAATGCCAGGTAGAATAATTCAAAGTTTAAAGAAAGCTGGGACAAGTAATCCCGTATTCGTTTTGGATGAAATCGATAAAATTTCAGCCGGAAACCAAGGTGATCCGTCTTCTGCAATGTTGGAGGTTTTAGATCCGGAACAGAACAATTCGTTTTACGACAACTTTCTGGAGTTAGGTTATGATCTTTCAAAAGTTATGTTTGTGGCAACCTCAAATAGTTTGAGTACTATTCAGCCAGCATTGCGAGATAGAATGGAAATTATAAATGTTACAGGTTATACAATTGAAGAAAAAGTTGAAATAGCAAAAAGACATTTACTTCCAAAGCAATTGGAAGAACATGGTTTAACTGCAAAAGATTTAAAAATTGCAAAACCGCAACTTGAAAAAATTGCCGAAGGTTATACTAGGGAAAGTGGTGTGCGTGCATTAGAAAAACAAGTTGCAAAAATGGTGCGTTATGCAGCCATGAAAATTGCGATGGAAGAAGATTACAAAGTAAAAGTAACTAACGAATTAATTATAGAAGTACTTGGCGCTCCAAAAATGGAACGTGATAAATACGAAAATAATGATGTTGCAGGTGTAGTAACAGGCTTAGCTTGGACACGCGTTGGAGGTGATATTCTTTTTATTGAAAGTACACTGAGCAAAGGAAAAGGGCAATTAAATATGACCGGAAACCTTGGTAAAGTGATGAAAGAATCTGCCACAATTGCTATGGAATATATAAAAGCAAATGCAGGCGAGCTGGGCATTAATCCAGATATTTTTGAAAATTACAATGTACACATTCACGTACCAGAAGGCGCAACACCTAAAGATGGACCAAGTGCAGGTATTACTATGTTAACTTCATTAGTTTCTTTATTTACACAACGAAAAGTGAAGAAAAGCATTGCAATGACTGGCGAAATTACTTTACGTGGAAAAGTTTTACCAGTTGGCGGAATAAAAGAAAAAATCCTTGCTGCCAAAAGAGCGCACATAAAGGAAATTTTACTTTGCGAAAACAACAAACGCGATATTGATGACATTAAAGCTGAATATCTAAAAGGGCTTACTTTTCATTATGTAAAAGATATGGCAGATGTTTTAGATTTGGCGTTGACAAAAGAGAAAGTTAAAAATGCCAAGGATTTAACACCTAGCAAAAGCAATTAAAAAGAAAAGCCTGAAATCAATTTTCAGGCTTATTCTTTTAGTAAATTGATTTTTGGGTTTTTTAAAAAAGAATAATATAGTTCCCCAAAAATAAATTATACTTGTAACCGTTTAGATTCTGAAGGAATTTGATATCCGCTGCATGAGCAAAATCACTTTGTACATTTTGTTGTTTTTTTCAACTTCGTTTGTTTTCGGACAAGTTGGAGGACGCTCTACCTACCAATTTCTTAATTTAGTTACAAATCCACGTCAGGCGGCGCTTGGTGGTAAGGTTATTACCAATTACGATTACGATCCAACACAGGCAATCTTCAATCCTAGTTCTATAAATCCTGAAATGGATAATCAACTTTCGCTAAATTTTACCAATTATATTGGCGATGTAAATATTGGCTCTGCTGCATATGCTTATTTGTGGGATAGGCGCACGCAGGTTATTCATGCTGGTGTTACCTATATAAATTATGGCACATTTGATGGTTATGACGAAGCTGGAACGCCCACAAGCAGTTTTACGGGTAATGAAGTTGCGGTATCATTTGGTCACGCGCGTAATATTCCATTCACAGATTTTCACGTTGGTGTTAATGCAAAATTAATTTCTTCACGGTTAGAACAATATTCATCTTTTGGTGGCGCCGTGGATATTGGAGTAATGTATCGTTATGAAAAATGGGATCTTCAAGTTACAGGAGTTGCCCGAAATTTAGGAACGCAATTCACGCCTTATGCGGAAGACTATGAACCGTTGCCTTTTGAATTACTTTTTGGAGTTTCCCAAACACTTCAAAATATTCCAATCCGTTGGCATTTTACATTGGAAAATATGCAACGGTGGAATGTTGCTTTTTCAAATCCAAACCGAGAGCAGTCAGACTTAGAAGGAAACGTCCAAACTGAAAAAATCAATTTTATTGACAATGCCTTTAGGCACATGATTTTGGGTGTAGAGCTTTTCCCGGAGCGCGGGTTTAATCTGCGTTTAGGTTATAATTTGCGTAGGGCAGAGGAGTTGCGGATTTTGGAAAGAAGAGCTTTTGCAGGATTAAGTGCCGGTTTTAGCTTAAAATTGAATAAATTGCGGTTAAGTTATTCATATGCAAAATATAGCACAGCTGCATCTTCAAGCTATTTTGGGTTGATGTTGAATTTGCAATAGAAATATATAATTTGAAAATTTTATCAAATGAAAAAAATTACACTTTTAATTTTACTATTTATAGCTTATTCAGGCATTTCACAACAATATTTATTGAAAGATGATACTGTTGATAAAAATTATCTTGCTAGTTTTATTGAAAAGAATATTGAAGAAGGAAATATAAAACCTAATCCAATAATTATTTTGAATGAAATGGTTTTAACTTCAACTGAATTAGAAAATTTTCCTTTTTCAAAAGATGAAATTTTAAGCTTAGCTATTTTAAATAAAGACAGCGAAAAGTTAATTGAAACTTACGGCAATAATGCCAAAAATGGTGTTGTTTTAATCAAAACGAAAAAAAAGAATCCTAAACCAATATCTGAGAGTCAAGTACTTTACATATTAGATGGCGTTGTAATATCTGAATCCGATATTAAGAATATTGATGAAAGTACAATCGATACTATTCAGGTTCTTAAAGATAAAAGCACAATGAGTGAATATAATGCTGCAAATTACGATGGCATTATTATAATTACTTCAAAAAATTAATCTTTCATAAAAAATCAAAAAAACAATCACTATTAAAATGAAGAAAATTACCATCGCCATAGACGGATTTTCATCTACCGGAAAAAGTACGGTAGCCAAGCAACTGGCAGATTGGTTGGAATATCTATATGTCGATAGCGGCGCAATGTATAGAGCAGTTACTCTTTTTGCGATGGAAAATAATCTGATTTCTGAAAATCATTTTGATAAAGTTAAATTAATTGAAGGCCTTCCAAACATTCATTTAGACTTCAAAAAATCTGAAAACGATAATGCCGATACGTACTTAAATGGCAAAAATGTTGAAAGAGAAATCCGCACTTTACATGTTTCAAAATTTGTAAGTCCGATTGCTACTATCCCTGAGGTTCGTGCAAAATTGGTAGAACAACAACAACATTTAGGAAAAGGTGGAGGCGTAGTGATGGACGGCAGGGATATTGGCACCGTGGTTTTTCCAGATGCCGAATTAAAAATGTTTATGAATGCCTCTCCTGCACATCGTGCACAAAGAAGATACGATGAACTTACCGAACGTGGCGACAACGTAACGTTTGAAGAAGTTATGGCAAACGTAAAAGAACGGGACCATATTGATAGCCACAGAGAAGACAGCCCACTACGAAAATCTGCTGATGCAATAGAAATTGACAACAGCGAAATGAATCTGCACGATCAATTTCACGTAATACTACAATTGGCGAAGGATAGGATTTATGGTAGATGTTAACCCGTTTATTTTGTCTTTCAATATTCTAAATCCAATTCGACTCAACCCATTGTTTTTCAAAAGAAAAGTAGTATTTTTGCACTCCTTTTAGCGGCGAGGCAAGAATAAAAGGAAATAAAAACAAAATAAACAAACCCTTCTGTGGGATTAGCCGTGTAATTTCTTGTGATAGCATAGGATACAAAAAAGTTTGTAATTTGAGATTTCCGCCTTCGCGGAAATGAAAATTCAAACATTATAATTATGGCTGATAAAGCAAACAAAGAAGTAGCAAAAGAAGCTGCTGAAAATCAAGAAGATGTAGCAGTTGCAGAAACTGATGCAAAACCAAAAAAGGAAGTTTCTCTAAAAGAAAGCGATCCTGCAAAATTCCTAGAAGATTTTAACTGGCACAATTACGAGGAAGGCATAGACCCAATCGATGATGGCAAGTTAGAAGAATTCGAAAAAATCGTTGCTGAAAATTTCATCGATACTTTGGATGATGAAGTTGTTGAAGGTGAAGTAATTTTTATTACAGATCGTGACGCAATTATCGACATCAACGCAAAAAGTGAAGGTGTAGTTTCGTTAAATGAATTCCGTTACAATCCGGATCTTAAAGTTGGTGATAAAGTAGAAGTACTTATCGACGTTCGTGAAGATAGCACCGGTCAACTTATTTTAAGTCACCGTAAAGCACGTACAATTAAAGCGTGGGATCGCGTAAATGCAGCTCACGACGAGGCTACTATTGTAAATGGTTACGTAAAGTGCCGTACAAAAGGTGGTATGATTGTAGACGTATTTGGTATCGAGGCGTTCTTGCCAGGTTCTCAAATAGACGTTAAGCCAATCCGTGATTACGATGTTTATGTTGGTAAAACAATGGAATTTAAGGTTGTAAAAATTAACCACGAATTTAAAAACGTTGTTGTTTCGCATAAAGCTCTTATTGAAGCAGATATCGAAGAACAGAAAAAAGAAATCATTGGCCAGTTAGAAAAAGGACAAGTATTAGAAGGTGTTGTTAAAAACATTACTTCTTACGGTGTGTTCGTAGATCTTGGTGGTGTTGATGGACTTGTTCATATTACTGACCTTTCTTGGTCACGTATTAATCACCCGAATGAGATTGTTGAATTAGACCAAAAATTAAACGTTGTAATCCTTGATTTTGATGAGGCTAAAACACGTATTCAATTAGGTCTTAAGCAATTAAACGCTCACCCTTGGGAAGCGTTGGGCGATGAGCTTAAAGTTGGTGATAAAGTAAAAGGTAAAGTTGTTGTAATTGCAGATTACGGAGCATTTATTGAAGTTGCTGAAGGTGTTGAAGGCCTTATCCACGTTAGCGAAATGTCTTGGAGCACACACTTACGTAGCGCACAAGATTTCGTAAATGTTGGTGACGAGGTTGAAGCGGTTATCCTTACAATGGATAAGGAAGAACGCAAAATGAGCTTAGGTATTAAGCAAATGACGCCAGATCCTTGGACAGATATTACTACTAAATATCCTGTTGGTTCAACCCACAAAGGTATTGTACGTAACTTCACAAACTTTGGTGTTTTTGTTGAATTAGAAGAAGGTATTGATGGTCTTATTTACATAAGCGATCTATCTTGGACTAAGAAAATTAAGCATCCAAGTGAGTTTACCAATATCGGTGATACATTAGAAGTTGTTGTTTTAGAATTGGATGTTGATGGTCGTAAACTGAGTTTAGGTCACAAACAAACTGAAGAAAATCCTTGGGATAAGTACGAGGCTGAATTCGCAGTTGGCTCTAAACATACAGCAACAATTGATGAGGTTGTAGACAAAGGCGCAACAATCAATTTTAATGATGATATTGTAGCATTTGTGCCTCAACGTCATTTAGAAAAAGAAGACGGTAGCAACTTGAAAAAAGGTGACGAAGCAGAGTTCCAAATTATTGAGTTCAACAAAGAATTCAAGAAAGTGGTAGCATCTCACACCGCACTATTTAGAGCTGAAGAAGCTAAAATAGTTAAGCAAGCTGTACAACGCCAAGAAGAGCAAGCAGCAGAATCAAAACCTACTTTAGGTGACGCAAACTCTGCTTTACAAGCACTGAAAGATAAAATGGACGGTAAGAAGTAATTCCGAATCCTTTTAAATATTTAAAACCCTTCAGCAGTAATGTTGAAGGGTTTTTTTTGATCAAGAAGTTAGGTTTAAAATTAGTAGTTAAGAATTTGGATTTTAATATTCCAGATACAACCTTTAGCTTCATTATAACTAATCATTAATTAGATTAAAGTGTAACGACGGTCGGACACAATACAATTGTCCTAAAAATTATAAGCGAAAGCCCTGAGGCTTTTTTTATTTTTGAATACATAACCTCCCTCTTACAGACAAAATTTAAATAAATACAATAAAAAAATCCCCCAATTTTCATTGGAGGATTTTTTTTCTTAAAATTATTTCAAATTCTAAGTCTAATTTATTAGATGTTTTTAAAACTGATATCTAACGCCAAGTCCAAAATTAAAGAATACATCATCACTATAAGCTGAAAATGGTATTTCTGGTCTCAAATCTAATGAAATCATTAATGGAATATCAAAATTATATTCAATTCCTACAACACCACCTACAAAGATAAATGCTTCGCTGTCGTTGCCGTCAAATTGATTTTTATCATCAAAACTATAAAAGCCTATACCAGCTCCAGGTCCAGCATACCAGTTAAAACCACCATCAATATTCCAAACCCACTCGTACAAACCAATTAATTTTACCGCATTGTATCTGTTTCTACTTGAAAGACTTGCACCGAATTCTAATCTGTTATTGTCGGACACTGCTCTTTGATAATTTAACTCAGCTCCAAATCCATCTCCTTGACCAAAGCGAAGACCAATTGCATTTTTCGAAATTTCTTGAGCTTGTACTTCTGTAGCAAAGGCACCACAAATAAGCAATACTATTAGTAATTTTTTCATTTTTTAAAATTTAAGTTAGATTTATGTTGTTAACCAAGCGAATCTATAAAGACTTTTTCTCTTATTTATACAATCTTTTGTTAAACGTCAAGAAGTGTTTTTCTACATTTACAGTATTAATTATGAAAGAAAAATTAAAGCAACTAGAAATTAATTTTGATGGTGAAATCCTAACAGATACTCTTCATAAAAACTTATACGCTACAGATGCTTCAGTTTATAGAAAAATTCCACTGGCCGTTGCATTTCCGAAGAACGAAACCGACATCAAAAAATTAATAACGTTTGCTTCGGAAAATAAAACCTCTGTTATTCCAAGAACAGCGGGAACTTCTCTTGCCGGACAATGTGTTGGAGAAGGTATAATAATGGATGTCTCTAAATATTTCACGAAAATTCTAAATTTTAATATTGAGAATAAAACTATAACCGTTCAACCTGGCGTAATTAGGGATGAATTGAATGACTATTTAAAACCACACAATCTCTTTTTTGGTCCAAATACTTCAACCTCTAATCGATGTATGATTGGAGGAATGGTGGGTAATAATAGTAGTGGCACAACTTCAATAAAATATGGCGTTACACGCGATAAAATAATAAAACTTAAAACTTTATTAAGTAATGGAGAGGAAGTAATTTTTAAAGAATTGTCTTTGGAAGAATTCAATAATAAGCTGAAATTAAATTCTTTGGAAGGGGATATCTATAATTTACTTTACGCTAAGCTTTCTTCGGAAGATGTTAAAAATGAAATTAAAAATCAATTTCCAAAGAAAGAAATACACAGGCGAAATACAGGCTATGCAGTTGATACACTTTTGGATTCTCAAATTTTTTCTGAACATAATGAAAAGATAAACATTTGCAAACTACTCTGCGGAAGCGAAGGCACACTTGCAATTACTACAGAAATTACCTTGCAATTGGACAGTCTGCCACCAAATTTCACCGCAATGGTTGCAGCCCATTATCAAACGCTGGAAAATAGCCTGAACGATGTATTAATAGCAATGAAACATGAGCTTTACAGTTGCGAGTTAATGGATGATGTTATTTTAGATTGTACAAAAAACAATAAGTTATACTCTCACTACCGAGATTTTGTAAATGGAAAT
>JBBSOK010000075.1:0-13911 GCA_038259825.1 Flavobacteriales bacterium | reverse complement strand
AGCAGTATGTATTGTTTTTCCAATAATATTTAAAGCAGGCAAAACTGCATCTATCGCAACCGCAACAACTGCCATAAGCGAAGCCATTAACGCAATAAATTCAAATTGTGTGCGGTTGCTTTTTTTCATTTTGCAAAAGTATCGTTTCCAAGTTGGGGATTGTACGATTTGCTTAAGCTTAGTTGGTCAATTAGGAAAAGATTAACTTTACAATATTAATGTTGAATATTGAATTAGTAGATGTCATTTAAGGTGGGAGATTATTTAGATAATTCATTAATATTTCAAGCATTATTATTTTAGGCCAATAAGATAAATCTTGGTTTTGATAATTTAAATTAATTCTGTTTAAACCCTGGTTTTAAGCTTTAAAAAAAAATATAAAATATGTATAGAAAATTACACAATCAGTTGTTTACCATATTGTTTTTATTAATTGGTGGGCAAATTTTAAATGCTCAAACATCTTTGGAAATAAATGTAATTGGAGAGCCAATTGTTGGAGAAACCGTAACAATTGAGGTAACCGCCACGCACGCTGCCGGCATTAACTTATTAAGACTTATAAAAGATAAGGATTATTCCAATATTGCCATTATGGCTTGCAACGGTTCTACAACTTGCACGATGCAAATTGAAACAAGTTTGGATTATCTTGGCACTATAATTTTTGATGCAGAATTGTGGGGAGAGCCTTATAGTTACGTTACCGGAACATCTCTTGCTGTTAGTTTTACGTGTGGAACTGAATATTGTGACCCAGACCCTGAAATAAATGAATTTATAACTTGGATGCGTGAAGTAGGTTATGACGAATGTGTTATTGAAAGATATTACAGTTATGCTGAAGTTCCAGAACTACGTGCAGCAATTAAGACTATTGCCAGAAAAAGAAGAATTGGATACAACCAAACAGATACGGTTATTTTTTATGATATTGTACCTACAGATTCGCAAGCTACTTTTATAGGTATGGACATTGGAGAAGCACCTATTTGTGTTCCTAATACAGTTTCTCCAGAGTTTTGTCCTAGTCCAACTTCCGCAGATTATACCTTTCTAGAAAATCATTGGAGAACTATATTTGGTATAGATTTTACTTTTCAATATGAGCGTATTGAATTGTCTTATGTAAATACATTTGGCCCACCTATTTTTAATGCCAGTACTGAATTATGGCAATTTAATATTCCAAATTCATTCTATACAGATGTTCTAGAACCTAATAATATTGCGCACTTTGCTGTGCAAACTTGGAATGGACAACCGGTACGGGATATAGATGGAGGAAGATCCAGTGCGCAACTTTTCTCAGAGCCTACAACACTGCTTAAATTTGGAATATACACCCACGAGTGGGGGCACGCACAAGGGTTACCACATACTTTTGTAAATATAAATGGAGTACGAACATTTTTTTCACCTGATGGAATAATGAGCAATACGTACACTTCAAATACAAATATATTTGATCCTTTAGATCCGCTTGAACGTTATGTTTTTGAACCAGTTGACGATTATGTTGATCAAAGTACTTTTGCAGATAACTACAGTCAGGCAATAGTGGCAACCAGCCAATTCAATAATGTTTGCGAAAATATAGATCCAGCGGTTACGGCTTTTACATTGGATAGTTCGACCAACGACACTTATACTTTTAAGGCAACATTAAATAATTTAGGAACACTAAATGCCTCATTTATAAAAATATCATTATCTGAAGAAAATGCAACTAATCCGCCATTTGTAGAACGCACATATGAAGTTTTGGAGCCAAATACGTCTTTTGATGTATTGATTACCGTTGCTAAAAATTTAATCCCGAGTAACAGTGTTTTTATAATGGTGGATCCTATGGATGTTATACTAGACGAAGACGAAACGAATAATCTATTAAGTATAGAAAATATTTTATCAGTTTCTGAAACTATGACTAATCAATTTACAATATATCCAAATCCAGTTTCTGGGATAATTAATATAGAAGCACTAAATTCTATTGAATATCAAACCAAATTATTTTCACTAGAAGGTAAATTAATTGATATCAAAATAATAATCAATTTATAGATGTTTCTGCAATAGCTAATGGTATTTATATTCTTGAGATTACAGATTTAGATACAGCTAGTAAAATAAACAAGAAAATTATTATTGAAAATTAATCTTAGCAGCATAATGGCTTTAATTAATGTGCCTTATATACATTTTGATTAATAGTATGTAGGTTAAGGTAAGTGGTGTATTAGTTGAAAAGTGTTAGGGATATCAAATATTCTATTTTACATAATATAAATTATAGGACAAAGTTGTTATTTTGTTTTGCTATTAAAGTTTAGTTATTCGTAGCTATAATTATATTATGTAAAATATCCCAGAATATCCCGTTAGTCTCATTTACAATCCGTTGGGGGTCATTAAACTTTCTGGTTTTGGTCTAATCATTAAACCCTCGTTAGTTTTGTCCTATAATTTGCCATTATGTAAAATTGCCGCGCAATATGCGCTTGGTTTATTATTCGGTTTTATTTCAGTTTATTTTGTTTGATTTTAGAAATTTGTAATATCAAGGCAGCCGCAAAAAAGCAAATATTCGTTATACTTTAATATTTTGTAATTTACATAAACTTACGGCTATAAAAAGTTTTCAAGAACATTTGGGAAAGTTTCCCGTAAGAGTAAAAAATTTAAGCAAACGCACCAGCCAACATAAATTTCTTTACACTTACTCAATTCCGTTATTTTGTTTACTATTTTTTTGTTGGTTGAAGGCTTTAATATTATGTCAAGTAGAAATTACAATACTTAGTATATAAAAGCTCCTTTCTTTTTTCCTTGATGAAAAAAGAAACAAAAAAATCAAGGCAAGCATAAAACTTTGGAAACAATGTACGGGTCGTTCGCTACACTTTAGAAAGGTTTTGTTAGTATTAATATCTATTTTGCTAATGCCTTAAACTTTATTGATAATCAAGATTACTTCGGTATAACTCTCTAAAGCGCTTAACGCTCTCTCCCCTATTGTTTTACCAAAGTTTTTTGAGGCCTGAGAAAAACTCGTAATTAATTTAAATCTTCGTAAATTAAATTGGAGTATTACAAAAAAACAGCCCCAAAAAATGAGGCTGTTTCCCTAGATAGGCTTTCTTTCTTAAAAACCGAACGGTACATTAATATTCATTTTGAATTTTAGCATAGTATAGAGAATCCTATTTTTAAAAATTAAGCAAATCAGAAGTAGATATATTTAATGCTAGGGAAAGAGTGTAAAGAGTGCTGATAGTTGTATTAACTTCCCCCCGTTCTATCCTGCCAATTTGCGAAATAGGAATATTACAGTCAAATGCCAATTGTTCTTGTGATAATTTTTTTTCACTACGAATTTTTTTTAGATTAGCTCCAAAAGCATTTATATATTGTGGGTTTCGATTAATCACACTTTAAAAGTGATAATAAATTGAAAAAAATATAAACGCATATATGCGCTATATCAAAATTATTTTTTAAATTTGAGAAAACCTTAAGACTCTAATTTAATTTTATTTTAGATGGCAAATATTCTTCAACTTTTTTTAACAAAGAATAATTTTGATATTGACAAGGGAAAGGAAATTTCACTGCAATTAAAAGGTTATCCTGGAAATCTTAGCTTTAGGGCCATTACTGACACATTAGATTACTTTGGAATTATAAATATGGCTTTAACTGTACCGGAAAATGCTTTACAAGATTTGCCAAATAATTTTATCACTACAATAAAATCAGATATTGAACAAGTAGTATTGGCCGTAAAAGGCTTAAATAGTGTCAGCACATATGATGAAAATGGAAAAAAGAACATTTTATCAATCTCTGACTTTAAAAAAATATGGGGTAAACAAATTGTTGTTTTAGAAGAACAGCAAAAGAATCGGAGGCAAGAATTTATTAAAAGTATTTTATTTATTGTTCCAGTTTTAATTTTTATAGCGTTTTTATCGGCTAAAAAAATTGATTTTGTCGAAGGTGTGATAATATTTTTATCTATAGTTGGTTTATTTACTAGTTTTATTATTACCCGAAAGAGCTTGGGCTATTCTTCAAGCATCATACAAAGTTTTTGTACATCATCATTAAAAAGTAGTTGCTCAGAGATATTAAATTCTAAAACGAGCTTAGTATTTGGAAAGGTTTTAATATCCGATATCTGTATTTTATTTTTTACACTATTGTCTATTCAAAGCATTTTTTTTAAAGTGAACGATATTACATATATATTACTTTTATTGTCCTTGCCAATTGTTTTTTATTTAATTTTTCATCAGGCTATAATGGCAAAAAAATATTGTCCGCTTTGTTTAGTTATTTCAATTACAATCATATGTTTAAATGGAACATTTTTTTTTACCGATGGTTTTTTAGGCATTTCAGTTTTAGAAATATTTGAGTTATTCTTCATCTTAGTTCTATTAATACCTATTTATTTTTACCAAAAAAACATAATAGTTACAAAAAAAATAAATCAAGAAGAACTCGATATGGCTAGAAAATTTAAAAGAAGTCCTAAAATAGTAAAGCTTCTAATGAATGATAATAATAAAATAATAAATAACCAAAAATTTGAAAATGAAATAGTTTTAGGGAAAAATGAAGCTAAGAATAAAATAATCGCCTTTACAAATCCTCTTTGTGGCTACTGTGAAGCTGCATTTAAGAGTTATATTAATATATTAAGTATAAACAGTAATGTGAAATTTTATATTCGTTTCAATGGAAATATAAACGATGAAAATTCCCTAGTAACAAAAATTTCATTAAGATTAATTGAAATTGCTCAAAATGAGGGAAGTACTCAGTTTATAAATGCGTATTTATCTTGGTTTGAAGTACATGACTTTAAATTCTGGTTTGAAAAGTTTGGAGAACCAAGATTGAGTAAAGATGCAGTTATTCTTTTAGAAGAACATAGAAATTGGGGAAGGTATAATTTAATTGATTACACTCCAACAACGATTATTCAAGATAAAGTTTTTCCTACTATTTATGATTATAGTGATCTTCTATATGTTTTTAACTATATAATTGATTATCAAAATGATAAAACCAACTTTATGACAGCTTGATAAAAATTAAGACATAATTTGTGAGTGTCTCTAAATGATCACATATTTAATAACTTAAATCTTTTACCATGTTTAAAAACATTTTAAATTTACCAGGTGTTGCTCAATTGAGCAAAAAAGAACAAGAATTTGTTAATGGAGGTGCTGGACCTTATTCACTACGTTGTAATAACGGTTCGTGGATAGATAATTGTCCTGATAACTCAAGTGGGACAGGCGCAACTGCTTGCGGTAATAATGGAGGGTATTCTGGAAGTTGGTTTTGCTTCGGTTGTCCTGCACCATTAGCTTAATTATTAATTAATATTTTGGGTATTATTTTAAATGATACCCAAAATATTTTAAAACTTCTAGAATGTTTTTGAAATCTATTATCAATTTATTGTTAACATTTATAGTTGTCTTATTGGCTTTTTCTTGTAAACATAATAATAAAAATTTAGATAATGAATTTGAAAATTCTGATTCTACATTAGAAAATGAAACCATTCTTATTAAACCAATAAAAATCTTTGGCAAAACTGATGATTTAGAAGCCTTTGAATATTTTAATTTTATTGATAACGCTAATATTTATGGCAATAAGCCATCTGGATTTGCGCAAATCATAAGCTCTGATTCACTTTACATAACACTTGATTCTATTGAAAAACCTCGAATAATGGGGATGATGATGTTTGGGAAAAGATTTTATAGTTCACCAATCTTTATTACTCCTGGAGATAGCGTTTCTCTCCATATTGAAAATGGATCAATGCGTTTTACAGGTAAAAATTCTTCACAATATAACTTTTATTATTTTTTAGACAGTATTAACAACCAGTGGTCAAAAAATGCTTATCTCGGTAATTTACAAGATTATAAAAAGCGTTCTAAAGATTTATATATTAAGAGGTTATCATTTTACAATTCATTTATTTCAAAAAATAAAGTTTCCATTTCTTTTAAAGAGCAAATTAAAGCCGAGCTTAAATTTGAATATATTTATAATCTTATTGCGCCAAGATCAATTTATGTTAAAGAAACAAATTCTTATGTAAACGATTTACAGTCGATAACCAATACATTAGAAGATGACGGCAATGTAACCGAAGACAATTTTATAAATTTTGCTGATTATTATGATAACATATCTATTGCAGATTTTAATCATCCTGAATTAGTTAATAATGATTATTTTAAAAGAAGTCTAAGTTTATTAATACGGTATTATTTTACAAATCAAGATTATATAGGTTTTACTGAAGAAAACTTTGTAGCCGAACTATCTTACATTCAAAAAAATCTTCAAACCGATGTTGCATATTACGCAGAGGGCAAAGTTATCGCTGACTATTTTGAAAAAGGTTTTGGTCAAGATAAGATTACTAATCCAATTTTAAAAAAAGAAATTAATAATTATCTAAAAAAGTCAATACCATCATCTTATAGAGAAACAATTAGTGATATTAATAATGACTTGAAAAAACTAAATTTTGCAATACCTGATAACATAAGAAATGAAAAGTTATTAACTGTGAATAACGATACAATAACATTTAATCAGTTACTAGATAAAAACGAACATATAAAGTTTATTAGTTTTTGGGCGTATTTTGAAGCAGAACAAGGTAGATGTGAACAATGTATTTTAGGGATGAAAAAACTAAACAACATTAGAGCAACGATAGAACCAGAATATAAAACTGATTGGATATATATCTCAATTGACAATGATACTAAAAGATGGAAACAACATTTAAAATTGCTTAACAATATTGAAGAAGAATTTACACACTATAAAATTTTAAATAATAATATGACTTCAAAAATACTTTCATATTTTAAAGTTGTGTATAAGCAGCCTAACAGTAATAAAAAAGTTATTGAGCTTCCACGCTATATAATGATTGATAAGGATAAAAATTTATTGCTCAATAATATACCACAGCCAACGGATAGTCTTGCATTTAAAAATGTTTTAAAAACTATTTTTCCGAAAGAATAATTATTTCTAATAATAATTATAAACCTAAAATTTTATTTGAAAAAATCCTTTCCATTTTTTTCTCAATTGGACGCAAAAGATTGTGGTCCAACTTGTATAAAAATTATTGCCAAACACTTTCAAAGATCAGTTGAACTTTACCAAATCAGGAACTTATCAGAAACTACGAGAAAAGGTAGTCATATGTTGGGCCTTAGCAGCGCCGCTGAGGCAATAGGTTTTAGGAGTTTAGGAGTAAAAATGAGTCTGAGCAATTTATCTGATGCTCCACTCCCGTGTATTTTACATTGGAACAAAAATCATTATGTTGTCCTATATAAAATTAAATTTGGTACATATTTTATTAGTGATCCGGCTTATGGTCTTTTGAAATATACACACAAAGAATTTCTAAAATTATGGATAGGTGAGAAGGCAAATTTTGAAACCGAAGAAGGAATAGCACTTTTACTAGAACCTACTCCGAAATTTTATAATAATTCTTTTGCAACAACCGAAAAAAAACTTGGCTTTAAATATCTTTCCACATATATTTTAAAATACAAGTTATTTATAGTCCAACTAATAATTGGGCTAATTGCTGCAAGTTTATTGCAACTAATATTTCCATTTCTTACACAAAGCATTGTAGATGTTGGTATAAAAAATCAAGATATAAATTTCATCTACTTAATTCTTATTGCTCAAATTTTTCTTTTTTTAGGTAGAACCGCAATAGAGGTTATCCGAAGTTGGATTTTACTGCATTTAAGTACCCGCATAAACATTTCCCTCATCTCAGATTTCTTTATAAAGTTGATGAGTTTACCAATTGCGTTTTTTGACACACGCATGACGGGCGATATTTTACAGCGTATTAATGACCACAGGCGTATTGAGCAGATATTAACTACATCTTCATTAAATGTTTTATTTTCATTGGTCAACCTGATAGTTTTTGGTGTTGTGTTGGCATATTACAGTCTATCAATATTTGCTATCTTTTTAGTTGGTAGTGTACTCTATTTTTTGTGGATTGCAATTTTCCTTAAAAAAAGGAAAGATTTAGACTATAAGCGTTTCTCACAAGTAAGTCAAGAACAAAGTAAAGTCATTGAGCTTATTAATGGTATGCAGGAAATAAAACTTCACAATGCAGAGAAACAGAAACGATGGGGTTGGGAGTTTTTACAGGCTCGGCTTTTTAAAATTTCAATTGCAGGTTTGGCATTAGAGCAATACCAAAGTGTAGGTTCAGGTTTTATTAACGAACTTAAAAACATTTTAATAACAGTTCTTTCAGCAAAGTTGGTTATAGATGGTGAAATTACGTTGGGTATGATGTTGGCAATAAGCTATATTGTTGGTCAGTTAAACTCCCCTATTTCACAGCTAATCAATTTTGTGCGAGAGTTACAGGATGCAAAAATATCTCTAGACCGTCTTTCAGAAATACATAACAAAGAAGACGAAGAAAAGCTAGGTGGACAAAATATTACAGAAATCCCAAAAAATGCAGACATTAATCTTTCAAAAGTTTCATTTAGATACATTGGTTCAGATCAATTGGTTTTAAAAGAGTTGGACTTAGAAATTCCACCTAATAGAGTAACTGCTATCGTTGGCGTTAGCGGAAGTGGCAAAACTACCTTAATGAAAATGTTACTCAAATTTTATGACCCAATTGAGGGAACAATTAAAATTGGTAATTACGACTTACAAAATGTCTCACAAAAAGCGTGGCGAAATGAATGTGGCGTAGTAATGCAAGAAGGTTATATTTTTAATGACACGATTGCCAATAATATTGCCGTCGGCGTTGATTATGTAGATAAAGAAAAACTTGCTCACGCAGTTGATGTTGCTAATATCAAAGAATTTATTGAAACCTTACCATTATCCTACAATACAAAAATAGGAATGGAAGGTGTAGGCTTAAGTACTGGCCAAAAACAACGTTTGCTTATTGCAAGAGCAGTTTACAAAAATCCAAATTTCCTGTTTTTTGATGAAGCGACAAGTGCGCTTGATGCCAATAATGAGAAAACAATCATGGAAAAATTAAATATTTTCTTTGAAAACAAAACCGTTGTAGTAATTGCCCACCGGTTAAGCACTGTAAAAAATGCACATCAAATTGTAGTTTTAGATAATGGTAATATAATCGAAAAAGGAACTCACACAGATTTGGTAAAACAAAAAGGAGAATATTACCATTTGGTAAAAAACCAATTAGAATTGGGTAATTAATTATTTAATGTCAGAAAAACTAGATAAAATAGAGCTTCGTAGCGAGGAAGTTCAAGAAATCCTTACAAAAGTACCTCATTGGATGATCCGATGGGGTAATGTGTTATTTCTGTCTATTATTATTCTAATTCTCGTATTAACTTGGTTTATAAAATATCCAGATATTATTTCTTCAAAAGCAATTATAACAACCGAAATCCCACCACAAAAAGAATATGCAAAAATAACAGGCAAGTTGGCTAGAATTTTAGTGAAGGATAATGATAGTATTTTTAAAAATCAACCTTTGGCAATTCTGGAAAATACAGCAACATATCAAGATGTGCTATTATTACAATCCATTGTTGACACCTTAAAAATTAACAACAAATCTTTTGATTTTCCCATTGAAAATATACCAATTCTTTTTTTAGGCGAAGTAGATGCAGACTATGCACTTTTTGAAAACAGTTATCTTCAATATGCGTTGAATAAAGATTTAAAACCCTTTTCTAATGAGGCAATGGCAAACAGATTTTCAATTTCAGAATTGAATACAAGGCTAGAAAATATGAAAGCCCAAAAAAAAATTAATCAAGCCGAGATGAAATTCAAGAAAAAAGATTTGGATAGAAACCAAACGCTTTTTGACAAAGGCGTAATTTCAGCAATGGAATTTGAAAGCAAGCAATTAGATTATTTACAAGCAGAAAGAAACTTTGCAACAATGTCCGCATCAATTTCACAACTACGTGAAGCCGTAAACAATGCCAACAGCACTTCAAGAAATACGCAGATTAATAGTACAAAGGAAAATATTACCTTATTAAAAAATGTCATACAATCATACAACCAACTAAAAACAAGTATTAAAGATTGGGAATTACTGTATCTATTAAAAAGCGATATGGTTGGCAAGGTTTCTTTCCAAAAACCGTGGGTCGAAAACCAGACTGTAAACCAAGGAGATTTAGTATTCACAATAATACCAACAGAAGAAACCCAATACGTAGCAAGATTACAAACCCCTACTCAAAATTCGGGGAAAATAAAAATAGGTCAAAAAGTAAATATTAAAATTGACAACTATCCCGATACAGAATTTGGTGTTTTATCAGGCACAGTCAAAAACATTTCCTTATTACCCGACACAGAAGGTTTTTATCGTGTAGATGTGGGCTTACCAAAAGAATTAGTAACATCATACAACAAAAAAATAGATTTTAAACAGGAAATGGGCGGCACCGCCGAAATAATTACAGAAGATTTAAGATTAATAGAAAGGTTTTTTTATCAGTTTAAAGAAGTTTTTTCAAGGTAGATTATAAAATAAATAATCCATAGATACTTCATAGATACTTCATACAGGATGCATACATAGTTCATTGAAACTTTATTAAATTAATTGCCATTCCACACACTTTTCCTCCCCTTCTCTGCCCTACGCAAAAAAGAGTGTTCCATTACATCCTAAAAAAGACTTTCGGTAATAAAACTTTTTGAAAAACTTACGTAAAATAAACTTTGCTTTTTTCCAAAGCAAAGTTACATAACGCAGTACATTATAGAACAAATCAACGTATAGTTTTTAAGGACGTATAATCCATAATTTTGTATTATATAAATACACTCTTATTATTCTCTATATCGTAAAGAAAAAGTGATCCTTTGACAAACTGAAAATCTGCATCACGCATTAAATTTTAAAGCATTTATCTACAGAAATACTAAGTATTTTTTTTACTTAACAAGAAATACGTTAGCGCCGTGACTACCAATGCCAACGATCCCCCCAAATATAAAATATCAATACCTGAACTATACGTTATAATACGTCCAGTAAAAGAAATGGTCATGATAAAAATTACCATTTTTATCATAAGGGCTTTAAGTCCATCAAGATCTTTAATTACTAACCAAGACGGTAAGTTTTTAATATTAGATATGTACAATTCAAATAAAGCTGTTCCAATGGTAAAGAAAATAACACCTAAAAGAACTAGGTCTAAAGATTTGAGACAATTTTTAATAATTTCATCTTCTTCAGTATATCCAGAAATCATTTTTGAAATGGTACCATAAATTTCGACAAAAGCGTATCCCTCTATTCCTATTGCCAGACAAATAATTGCCAATACTGCAAGAAAGGTAATTACTTTTAAAAACACTCCTAGTATTGAGGACATACTGCAATAGAATTTAAATGGTTAAGTTTGGATTGGTCAAGCATATTATAAAGTAGAAAGATTTATTCCTCAGTTATTAGGTGTGACTTTGGCAGGCCTAATGCATAGAGTGCAGCAGTAATAGCATCCATCATTGGCGGTGGTCCGCATAGATAAACATATTTTGAAATGTCTACATTTTTAGTAGTTAAATATGCTTTATCTATATGTCCTTGATCGTATTCTTTCTTTTTTTCATCTGAAAGAACAAATGATACATCATCACCAAGCCAACTTTCTAAATTTCCTTTGTAAATAATATCTTGTTCAGCCTTGTTTGCAAAAAGTAATGTATTTTTCTCCTTATTACCTTTGGTATTTAGGTTTTTAAGAATAGCTATAAAAGGAGTAATTCCAGCACCTCCGGCTATAAATGTACCAGGCCCTTTGTAATTGATAGCGCCCCAAGGATCTCCAATTATAAGCTTATCCCCTACTTTAAGAGTTCCTAATTTTTCCGTTACACCATTATGGGATGGATACATTTTTATTGTAAACTCTAATTCATTATCATCCGGTAAACTGGTAAAGGTGAAGGGTCTCTTTTCATTTTTATAGCCTTCTTTATCAATTGCCATTTCAGTAGCTTGCCCAGGTGTGAATAAATACCCTTCCGGTTTATCTGTAGTTAATCTTAACACATTGTGCGTTACTAATTCAATTTTTCTAAGTGTTATTTTATGATCCATTATAGTAATTTTTTATTCTAAGATTATATGATTTTTACATTTTAATATTAAAAATAATTTAAATATTACCTAACTATGTTAAAATTTTGTTTAACATATGTTGTATTTACTTAAACAAAGTAAAAATAGCTTAAATTTATAGAGAAATTAATTTAACGATAACCGACTATTATGGAAAAACTAGGAAATTCAAACTTTGAAAATTATATTGGACTTACTGAAGGATATTCAGAAATAGCCTATCAGTTTACATCTCATATACTTACGCTAGGATATGCTGTAATGCTTGCTGGACTACTCTATTTTATATTGACTATAAAAAGTGTTGATAAAAAATTCCAGATGTCTAACATACTTTCTGCTGTGGTTATGGTGTCTGCCTTTTTACTGTTGTATGCACAAGCCAATAACTGGAGCAACAGTTTTACATTTGATTTAGAACGTGGTAGGTATTTCTTAAATGCTGAAGGAGATCTTTTTAATAACGGTTATCGATATCTAAATTGGCTAATTGATGTACCTATGTTGCTTTTTCAGATATTATTTGTAGTGAGTTTAACTACATCTAAGTTTACTTCGGTTAGAAATCAGTTCTGGTTTTCTGGCGCACTTATGATTATTACGGGATATATAGGCCAGTTTTATGAAGTAAGCAATTTGACTGCATTCTTTATTTGGGGTGCTATTTCTTCTGCATTTTTCTTCCATATTTTATGGTTAATGCGTAAAGTTATTAAAGAAGGTAAAGTGGGTATTCCTGAAAAAGGACAAAAAATTCTAGGAAATATTTGGGTGCTATTTGTAATCTCTTGGTTTCTATATCCAGGCGCGTACTTAATGCCTTATTTAGCAGGAATAGATGGTTTCTTTTATAGTGAAGATGGGGTGATGGCCAGACAGCTAACATATACTATTGCCGATGTATCATCTAAAGTAGTTTATGGTGTGTTTTTAGGAAATCTAGCGATGGTTTTGAGTAAAAAGAAAAAAATGATTGACAGTAAAGCATAATCAAACATCTAAAAATTAATTTAATGTCAATAACTATAACAAATACAGATAATCGTCTTCTAAATTGCATTTATTTTAGCGAAAACCCATTTGGTAAGAAACTAAAGGCTTTTTTACAAGCATCAGAAAAGGATTGTATTATAATCGATTTAGCTACAACCATGCCTTCAGATACGCAGTGGCATGACATTGCCCGAGAAATAAATGTGAGTCTTAAAACATTTATGGATACTCACATAATAGATTCCTTTAATGAAGAAAGTAATTATAGTGAAGAAGGCTTGGTTAAGATCTTGGCACAAAATCCAAGTATTTTTAAAGGTGCTATAATTATGGAAGGCGATCGTATTGCCCACATAACCCAATACACTAACATATTAAAATTTTTCAATGTAGATTCTGCTGGATTAGAAAAGACATTTCATACCGAAAACCCAATTATAAAAAGTAAGACAAAAGATGATGATTTTATTTAGTAGGAAATAAAAATACTTTGTAACACATAATTTGAACCTTTTTATTATTTGTGCAAATTAAATACTTAATCCAGCTGTTGACTCGATGTGCGAGCATTAAATTGTAGATCTAAAAAATTAAAAATTACGGCACTAAAAAATCCCCAGACCATTCGTCATCATTTTTAGAAAATAAGATTCTTAAATGATTTGGACGCTTTAATTGTAAATATT
>JBBSOK010000074.1:0-14068 GCA_038259825.1 Flavobacteriales bacterium | reverse complement strand
TCAATTGATTTTACATCTAAAAAATTGCCAGATTCTTCGCCTTTTGTCCAAAGTCTATTTTTGCTTCGGCTATAAAAAGTTACTCTATTTTCAGTTTTGGTCTTATCAAAAGCTTCCTCATTCATATAACCCAACATCAAAACTTGAAGTGTATTTTCGTGTTGAATAATTACCGGAACCAAGCCATCGCCTTTATTAAAATCTATTTTCATTGTATGTTTTTCTAATTGAAATATTTTCTTTGAGAAGAAATTCTTTTAAATCTGGAATCGTTATTTCACCGTAATGGAAAATACTTGCTGCCAAACCTGCGCTTATATTTGTTTTAAATAAAGCCAAATAATCCTCTTTTGAACCTGCACCACCAGAAGCAATTACAGGAATATTTACGTTGTTACTTACTGTTTCTGTAATGTCTATTGCAAAGCCGTTTTTAGTGCCGTCATTATTCATTGATGTTAACAAAATTTCTCCTGCGCCCAATGCTGCAGCCTGTTTTGCCCATTCAATTGTTCGTAATTCGGTTGGTATTCTGCCGCCGTTTACAAATACAATCCATTCATTTTCCACAAATTTGGTGTCTATTGCTACAACTACACATTGCGAACCAAACTTCTCGGCAATTTCTCTGATAAGATTTGGGTTTTTAACTGCGGAAGAATTAATACTAACCTTATCGGCACCAGCTTTTATAAGCTTTCCAGCAGCTTCAACCGAATTTATCCCACCACCAACAGTAAACGGAATATTTATTTCCGCTGCAATTTCTTTTACTAAATCAATCAACGTATCTCGCTTTTCGATTGTTGCTGAAATATCAAGAAAAACCAGTTCGTCAGCGCCCTGCTTTACGTAGCTTTTTGCCAATTCAATTGGGTCGCCAGCATCTTTTATATCTAAAAAATTGATGCCTTTTACCGTTCTGCCATCTTTAATATCAAGGCACGGAATTATTCTTTTCTTTAGCATAACTGCTGTAATTCTTTAAGTGAAATTGTGCCTTCATAAATAGCTTTTCCAACTATTGCACCTTCGCAACCAATTTCTTTTAATTGAAATAAATCGTCCATTTTTGAAACACCGCCGCTTGCAATTAAACTAACTTTAGCTTCAGACAAAATCTCTTTATATAATTCATTTGAAGCACCTTGCAACATTCCATCTTTTGCAATATCGGTACAGATTACGTACTTAATTCCTTTCTCTTCATAACTTTTTATAAAGTCTAAAACGTCTAATTCAGATTCTTCTATCCAACCATTGGTAGCAATTTTTCGATTGTTGCAATCGGCTCCCAAAATTATTTTCTCTGAACCGTATTTCTGAAGCCATTTTAAAAATATTTCAGAATTATTTGCTGCAATACTTCCGCCTGTAATTTGGGCTGCACCACATTCAAAAGCAATTTCTAAATCTTTGTCAGATTTTAATCCGCCGCCAAAATCAACTTTCAAATTTGTATTTGAAGCAATTGATTCTAAAATTTTATGATTTACGATATGCTTAGATTTTGCGCCGTCTAAATCTACTAAATGCAGATATGTAATACCGTTGTCTTCAAATTGTTTAGCAACTTCCAAAGGGTTTTCATTATAGATTTTCATCGTATTGTAATCGCCTTTTGAAAGCCGAACGCATTTGCCTTCAATGATGTCTATTGCCGGGATAATTCTCATAATTCAAGAAAGTTTTTTAAAAGTTGCTCGCCAATTTCGGCCGATTTTTCAGGATGAAATTGTGCTGCGTAAAAATTATCTTTTTGTAATGCAGCGCTAAATGGTGTTATGTAATTACATTCGGCGACTGTGTTTTCGCAAATTTCAGCGTAATAACTATGCACAAAGTACATTTCGTCATTTTCCCGCAGTTTCTTAAATAAATCACCTTTTAAATTTGTCAATTCATTCCAACCCATATGTGGTACTTTTTCTTTTGGTGGAAACAATTTTACGTCGCAATCAAAAATTCCCAAACATTCAGCATTGCCTTCTTCGCTATGATTGCACATAAGTTGCATGCCCAAACAAATGCCTAAAAATGGTTTTTTTATGTTTTTTATTAATTCAACTAAATTATATTCTTCTAGATATTTCATTGCGCTGCTTGCCTCGCCAACACCGGGTAAAATAACTTTATCAGCTGCTAAAATCTCATTGTGGTTCCTTGTAATAATCGACTCATAACCCAACCGATTCAATGCATTTTGAACTGAAGAAATATTACCAGCATTATAATCTATAATTGCAATCATATTGTGCCTTTTGTACTTGGAATGCTATAATTTTCGGTTTTACTAACCGCCATTTTTGTAGCTTTTGCAAAAGCTTTAAAAATAGATTCAATTTTATGATGTTCGTTTTCACCTTCTGCTTTTATATTTAAATTACATTTTGCAGCATCGCTGAACGATTTGAAAAAGTGCATAAACATTTCGGTAGGCATATCGCCGACGTGCTCTCGTTTAAAATCTACCTCCCAAACTAGCCAAGGTCTGCCGCCAAAGTCTATGGCAACTTGTGCAAGGCAATCATCCATCGGCAATAAAAAGCCGTAGCGTTCAATTGCTTTCTTTTTGCCCAGAGCTTTTGTAAATGCTTCACCGAAAGTAATTGCAACATCTTCAATTGTGTGGTGCTCATCAATTTCTAAATCGCCTTCAACTTTTACTGTCAAATCTATATTTCCGTGTTTGGCAATTTGCTGTAACATATGGTCAAAAAAGCCTAAACCTGTATTTAAGTCGTGCTTTCCTGAGCCATCAAGATCTACTTCAACATCGATTTTTGTTTCATTTGTATTTCTTGAAACGGAGCCGATTCGTGGTTTTGATTTTAAAAATTGATAAATTTCATTCCAATTTTTAGTACAAAGGATTGCTTCCTTATTTTCTTCACCAATAAAAATTCCTTTGCATTTTATGTTTCTTGCAAGCTGAATATCGCTATCCCTATCGCCAATTACAAAGCTATTTTCAAGATCATAATTCCCGTGAATATATTTTTGAAGCAATCCAACTTCTGGCTTTCGGGTTGGCGCATTATCTTCCGGAAAAGATTTGTCGATTAAAATCTCCGAAAATTCTATATTCTCACTTTTAAAAGCTTCAATAATTTTATTTTGCGCGGGCCAAAAAGTATCTTCGGGAAAAGAATTTGTCCCCAAACCATCTTGATTTGTAACCATAACTAATTCGTAATCCAACTCGGTGGCAATCTTTGCAAGATTTTGAAAAACGCCCGGATAAAATTCTAACTTTTCCAAACTATCAAGCTGATAATCAATAGGTGGCTCAATAACCAAGGTGCCGTCTCTATCTATAAATAATACTTTTTTCATTTTTCAATTTCTTTTAAAATGCTTAAAACATTTTGGTTTTCTTCAATTGTTCCTACAGTAATACGCAGGCAATTTGGTATTTGACTTGATCTGTTTCGCACAACAATTCCGTTTTCTAAAAGTGTTTTAAAAACTACTTCAGCATTTGAAAATTTAACCAACAGAAAATTTGCTTCGGAAGGAAATACCGTTTCAACGTTTTCCAATTGTAGCAATTCAATTTTTAATTTTTCTCTTTCAGAAATTATTAAATCAATTTGTTGTTGAATTTTTTCTGTATCTGAAATTACATTTTCAGCTGCCGAAATACTCAAGGAATTAATATTATAAGGCGGTTTAATTTTATTTAATATTGAAATAATTGAAGGACTTGCAAACGCCAAACCAACGCGTGCGCCTGCTAAACCATAGGCTTTGCTGAAAGTTTGAAGTACCACTAAATTTTCAATTTCAGAAAGTATTATAATAGCACTTTTATTTTCTGAAAAATCTATATATGCTTCGTCAACAACTACAATTCCATCGAAATTTTTAGCAATTTCTTTTATCTGATTTTCTGTTGAACAATTTCCAGTTGGATTATTTGGTGAACAGATAAAAAGCAAACCGTTGTCTGAAACTTTTGAATTGATTTCTTCAATTAAAGGCAATTCAAAATTTTTGTTTAGAGGAAGTTTAACAACCTCAACATTATTTATTGCTGCGGAAACTTCATACATTCCGTAAGTTGGCGGAAAAATATAAGCCTTACTTTTTTGTGGTTCGCAGAAAGCTCTGAATAATAAATCGATTGCCTCATCACTTCCATTTCCTATAAAAATCTGATCAATTTCAACACCTTTTTGCTTTGCAATCAGCTTTTTCAAATTGATTTGCAATGGATCGGGATATCGATTCAAATCTGTGTTATTTGGGTTTTCATTTGCATCTAACCAAACGTTTGCCTCGCCTTTAAATTCGTCGCGAGCCGAACTATACGGTTTCATTTCCCGAATATTCTTGCGTGTTATTTTATTCAAATCAAACATCTTTCAACTGTTTTAATCTAACCGAAACTGCGTTTTTATGAGCGAATAATTGTTCTGCTTCTGCCATAATTTCAATGGCTGGACCAATATTTTTTATTCCTTCTTTTTCTAATTTTTGAAAAGTGATTTTCTTTACAAAACTATCCACCGAAACGCCGCTATAATTACGCGCATAACCGTTTGTTGGTAAAGTATGGTTTGTACCACTTGCATAATCGCCCGCACTTTCACAGCTGTAATTTCCTAAGAAAACCGAACCTGCGTTTACAATTTTATCGCAAAAATCTTCAGCTTTTTCTGAAGCAATAATTAAATGTTCGGGTGCGTATTGATTACTGAAATCTATACACTCATCCATATTTTTCAGCAAAACTGAAATGCTATTTTCGATTGCTTTTTTGGCAATTTCAACTCTTGGTAGATTTTCTATTTGAATTTTTAGTTCTGTAGAAACTGCAGCAATTATTTCCTCATTATCACTTACTAAAACCACTTGACTATCTGGTCCGTGTTCAGCTTGTGAAAGTAAATCGGCCGCAACAAAAACGGGATCGCACGATTTATCTGCTAGCACCAAAACTTCACTTGGACCAGCTGGCATATCTATTGCGGTTCCTTCTTGTTGAACTAACTCCTTTGCTTTTGTTACAAATTGATTGCCCGGACCAAAAATCTTGTAAACTTTTGGGACACTTTCCGTTCCAAAAGCCATAGCCGCAACTGCTTGACTACCGCCAACTTTAAAGATTTTTGATATACCAATTAAATTGGCTGTGTATAAAATTGCAGGATTTATATTGCCTTCGCTATTTGGCGGAGTACAAATTATTATTTCTTTACAACCCGCTATTTTTGCTGGAATTGCTAACATTAGAACAGTTGAAAATAATGGGGCTGATCCGCCTGGAATATATAATCCCACTTTTTCTATTCCCACACTTTTTCGCCAGCATTTTACGCCTTTTGTGGTTTCAATTACTGCTTCATCAACTAATTGCGCTTCGTGGAATTTTTCAATATTTCCTTTTGCAATTTGAATAGCTTGTTTTAATGCTGATGAAACTTGAGTATTAGCGGCTTTAATCTCTTCTTTAGAAACTTGAAGTGAATTTAGTTTTGCCTTATCAAATTTTTCAGCAAATTGAAACAATGCTTTATCACCAATTAATTTTACTTCAGAAATTATTTCAGAGACCGTCTCAGTAAATTGGTTTTTATCGAATTCTGGGCGCTTTGTAAGCTCTTCCCAATCTGACTTATTTGGATATTTTATAACTTTCATTACACAACCATTTTATCAATTGGAACTACCAAAATACCTTCTGCTCCTGCTTTTTTAAGCTCATCTATTACTTCCCAAAATTCATCTTCTTTAATTACGCTGTGCAAACTGCTCCAACCTTTTTCTGCTAAAGGCAAAATTGTAGGACTTTTTATAGACGGTAAAATTGCACTTACTGCTTCTATTTTATCATTTAGCACATTCATTAAAATATACTTGGTGTTTTTTGCACGTAAAACAGCTTGAATCCTGAATACCAATTTCGAAAGTATTTCTTCATTTTCTGGTGAAAGTTTTTTGCCTTTAGCTAAAACTGCTTCAGATTTTAAGATGGTTTGTGTTTCCTTTAATCCATTTTTGAACAGCGTGCTTCCTGAACTTACGATGTCACAAATACCATCAGCAAGACCTATATTTGGCGCAATTTCAACCGAGCCAGAAATTTCGTGAATGTCAGCATTTATATTATTTTTCTTTAGGAAAGAATTTACTGTATTTGGATACGAAGTTGCAATTCTTTTCCCATTAAAATATTGAAGTGTTTCATCCTCCACATTTTTTGGAACTGCTAATGAAACTCGGCATTTTGAAAAGCCTAATCGTTCAACAATTTCAATATCTTTATTACTTTCAATCAAAAGATTTTCACCTACAATAGCAATATCTACTACGCCATCTTCAAGATATTGTGGAATGTCCGAATTTCGAAGAAAAAGTAATTCCATCGGAAAGTTTGGTACATCTACTTTTAATTGGTCTTTCCCGTTATCAATCTGAATACCACAGCTAGTTAATAGTTTAATTGAATCTTCATTTAATCTGCCACTTTTTTGAATAGCAATTTTTAGTTTAGTCATTTAGTGTTTA
This sequence comes from Flavobacteriales bacterium, assembly GCA_038259825.1. Lineage (GTDB taxonomy): Bacteria > Bacteroidota > Bacteroidia > Flavobacteriales > Flavobacteriaceae > JBBSOK01. Next base: position 7,555 of record JBBSOK010000074.1, on the reverse strand, counting down.
TTTGTGTCTGGGAAAATCTCGGGATTAGTGAAGAAACAAAAAACCCGATTGATTTTCTCAAACGGGTTTTAAAATATATTTTTTAAATTACATATATCAATTCCATCTCGTCTGAGCGATATTATGAAAATGATGATGATGTACTTTAATTGTGTTCATAGTTATTTCTATTTGTCAAAACTAAACATTTTTTTCAAATAAATAAAAACGATTATCAATTTTAGGAAAATATTAAACAATAAATATAAAATCTCGAAATCGCTTAGTTTTAAAAATTGTAAAAATCAAAATAATTGTTTTGATTCCTAATTAATTTCCAACTTCGCTTATAAATTTAATACGGTATAATCTAAGTTCATCATCGTCATAATCGCCATCAAACTCCTTCATTGCATCTTCAATCTTATCGCTTTTTGCTTCCATAAAATATTCATGGATTTCTTCTTGTTGATCTTCGTCAAAAATTTCATCTATCCAATAATTAATATTCAATTTAGTACCGCTGTAAACAATAGCCTCCATTTCCCTGATTAAATCTTTCATTTCAAGACCTTTTGATTTCGAAATATCTGTCAGCGCTAATTTTCTATCTACATTTTGAATTATATACAATTTGTTGGCACTATTACTTCCGGTAGATTTTACAACAAAATCGTCTGGTCTAAAGATGTCGTTTTCTTCAACATACTGTTCGATTAATTTTATGAATGTTTTTCCGTATCGCTTAGCTTTTCCTTCACCAACGCCGTGGACATTTGAAAGTTCGTCCAAATTAATTGGATATTTTAACGCCATATCTTCCAAAGAAGGATCCTGGAAAATTACAAAAGGCGGTAACCCCAACTTGTCTGCCAATTTTTTCCTTTCGGCTTTTAACAGTTTAAATAGTTGTTCATCAACAACTTCACCCATTTTTTGTACGCCTACAATATTATCATCATTAGCTTCTTTAAAGCTATGATCTTCAGTCATCATAAATGTGTCGGGCTTTTTAATAAATTTTCTGCCCTTTTCGCTTAAATGAATAATACCATAGGTTTCGATTTCTTTCCATAGGTAACCTGCAACCAAAAGCTGCCTTAAAAGAGCCATCCAATAAGCAGCATCGTGGTCCGCACCAGAACCAAAAAACTCCTGCGTGTCTGTTCTATGGGATTTTATCATTGCGTTTACCTTGCCGACAAGAACATTGACAATTTCTTTGCTTTTGTATTGTTCGTTAGTTTTATCAACAGCTTCGAGTAGTTTTAAAGCATTTCCCGTGGCTTCATTTTTCTTTTTTGGATGGCGCATATTGTCATCCATCATTCCACCTTCACCTGTTTCATTGTCAAATTCTTCCCCGAAATAATGAAGGATAAATTTTCTTCGGCTTATACTTGTTTCAGCAAAAGCAACAACTTCTTGTAACAGCGCTTGCCCTATTTCCTGTTCTGCTACTGGCTTGCCGCTCATAAATTTTTCGAGCTTCTCAATATCCTTGTAACCGTAAAACGCAAGACAATGCCCCTCACCACCGTCACGACCTGCGCGACCTGTTTCTTGATAATAGCTTTCTATACTTTTTGGAATATCATTATGGATTACAAAACGCACATCCGGTTTGTCTATTCCCATACCAAACGCAATTGTTGCCACGACTACGTCCACATCTTCCATCAAGAACATATCTTGATGTTTTACGCGTGTTTTACCATCTAGTCCGGCGTGATATGGCACGGCTTTTATACCATTTACTTGAAGTATTTGAGCAAGTTCTTCAACTCTTTTTCGGCTTAGGCAATAAATAATACCACTTTTACCTTCATTTTGTTTTACGAAACGTGTAACATCTGAATCTATGTTTTTTGTTTTTGGCCTTACTTCGTAATATAAGTTTGGGCGATTAAAAGAGGCTTTAAAAGTATTAGCATCTTGAATAGCTAAATTTTTAAGAATATCTTCCTGAACTTTCGGCGTTGCCGTTGCAGTTAGACCTATAATTGGTATGTTCTCGTCAATACGTTTTATAATTGCGCGCAGATTTCTATATTCTGGTCTAAAATCGTGACCCCACTCACTTATACAGTGTGCTTCATCTATTGCTACAAAGGAAACCGTTACGGATTGTAAAAATTCAACGTATTCATCTTTTGTAAGACTTTCAGGGGCTACGTAAAGTAGTTTTGTAATTCCGCTGGTAATATCACTCATTACCTGCTTAACTTCGGTTTTATTCAATGAAGAATTTAAAACGTGCGCAATACCGTGGTCTGGAGAAATAGCGCGAATGGCGTCCACTTGATTTTTCATTAATGCAATAAGTGGACTTACTACAATTGCTGTACCGTCAGAAATTAAAGCTGGCAATTGGTAACATAAACTTTTGCCTCCGCCCGTAGGCATAATAACAAAAGTGTTGTTTCCGCCTATTATACTTTTGATTACCTGTTCTTGTAAGCCCTTAAATTGGCTAAAGCCGAAATACTTTTTAAGGTCTGCGTATAAATCAATTTCGCTCACACTGCTATATTATTTTAAAGAAAGTTAGTTTTGCAACACTTTACATTGTTTGTGTACCTAACAATTGTAAATTTGCAACCTTAACTTGAAACGTGCATCTAAATATAAAAGTAAGATGCCGTAAATTAAATTATTTGTTTACAATTTAAATATACTAATTTCTGAAGGAGTTTCAACCAAATAAAACCGTTAAAATTTGCAAGACCAAAATCATATAATAGAATTAGCAAAGAAAACAATTAATATTGAAAGCAAAGCTATTGCAAATTTAGCAAGCTTAGTTGATAGTGAATTTGCTGAAGCTGTTACGTATATTTTTAATAGTAAAGGGCGCGTAATTGTTACTGGAATTGGTAAAAGCGCCAATATTGCCACAAAAATTGTTGCAACCTTAAATAGTACTGGCACGCCTTCTATTTTTATGCACGCGGCAGATGCAATTCATGGGGATTTAGGAACTATACAACAAAACGATACTGTAATTTGCATTTCAAAAAGTGGTAATACGCCCGAAATTAAAGTATTGGTGCCGTTGATTAAAGCAATTGGCAATAAAGTTATAGCAATTACAGGAAATCGAGATTCTTTTCTTGGTACGCAAGCCAACTTCGTATTAAATGCGTATGTAGAAAAGGAAGCGTGCCCCAATAACCTTGCACCAACAACAAGTACAACAGCACAATTAGTTATCGGAGATGCCTTGGCAATGTGTTTACTGGATTTGCATGGATTTTCCAGCACAGATTTTGCCAAATTCCATCCCGGAGGATCGCTGGGTAAAAAGTTATATTTGCGTGTTAGTAATTTAACTTCGTTAAATGAAAAACCGCAAGTAGCATTAAACACAAATGTGAAAGATGTAATTATAGAAATTTCAGAAAAGCTTCTCGGTGTAACAGCTGTAGTTGAAAACGATAAAATTGTTGGTATAATTACAGATGGCGATTTAAGAAGAATGTTAAGCCAAACAGATAATTTTACTGGGCTAACAGCAAAAGATATTATGAGTAAAAACCCAAAGATTATAAATAACGAAGCTATGGCTATTGAAGCTATGGAACTAATGGATACACACGGAATAACTCAACTTCTTGCTGAAGATAATGGCAACTATTGTGGGGTGGTACACATTCATAATCTTACAAAAGAAGGTATTATTTAATGGCAACGAGAACAAAAAATCAGAGTGAAAGTGGTGAAATGTCTTTTTTAGACCATTTAGAAGAACTGCGCTGGCATCTTATAAGATCTACGGCTGCTGTAGTAATCTTTGCATTGGTTGCCTTTATAATGAAGAGTTTTATATTTGATGTGTTGCTTTTTGGTCCAAAATCTGCCGATTTTCCTACTTATAGATTACTATGCCAAGCTGCTCAATCTATGGGTTTTGATAGTTTTTGCTTTACCGAGCTACCTTTTACAATACAAAGTAGGGAAATGTCTGGACAATTTTCCGTACATATTTGGACTGCAATTACGGCTGGCGTAATTATGGCATTTCCATATATTATATTTGAAGTTTGGAAATTTATAGCTCCCGGACTTAAAGATTCCGAACGTAAAAACAGTCGTGGATTTATTATTGTTTCCTCTCTATTATTCTTTTTAGGGGTTTTGTTTGGTTATTATGTAATTACGCCGTTATCAATAAACTTTTTAGGAACCTATCAAGTAAGTGAACAGGTAACAAACGAATTTGATATTGGCAGCTACATATCATTAGTTAGATCATCAGTATTAGCTGCTGGTCTCGTTTTTCAGTTACCAATTATAATGTACTTTTTAACCAAAATTGGACTTGTAACGCCCGAAATTTTGAGGAAGTACCGAAAAATGTCCTTGGTTGTAGTATTAATAGTTTCCGCCGTAATTACTCCGCCGGATATTATGAGTCAAGTAATAGTTGCCGTGCCTATTTTAATCTTATACGAAGTGAGTATTTATATTTCGAAAATTGTAATAAGAAGACAAAAAAGGGCAGAAAGATTGATGAAAAAAGATTTAGAACAATAAAAACTAAAAGTAAGAACTACACTATTTAGAAGCTTAAAATAAGAGATGGATAAAGAAAATAATATAGTTGAAGAGTTTAATGCCTATCGTTCTAAAATGAATGAAAAAATGTTGGCAGACAATAATAAAATTATAAAACGTGTTTTTAATCTAGACACAAATACATATGCCGAAGGCGCTCTTTCTAAGAAAACGAAAGAATTACTAGGGTTAGGAAATAGTATGGTTTTGCGTTGTGACGACTGTGTAAAATATCATCTAGAAGAATGCTATAAACTAAATCTAACTAAAGAAGAAGTTGTGGAAGCGTTAAGTGTTTCTTTATTAATTGGCGGTACTATTGTAATTCCTCATCTTCGTAGAGCGTTTGAGTACTGGGAAGCTTTGGAAAATAATCTGTAGTTGGTAGTTGGTAGTTGGTAGTTGGTAGTTGGTAGTTGGTAGTTGAAAATATGAAGTTTCCAATTGGAAAAAACTTAATATTTCTTCTTAATAGAAAGAAAAAATATAAATTTTCTATATTGAAATAAGAAATGTAAAACCTTTAAAACACACTGACTCTGTAAATTCTTAAACTTTTTAAATGAAATTAAAAGCTGAAAATCTTATAAAATCGTACAAAGGCCGCCAAGTGGTTAAAGGGATAACCGTGGAAGTTAACCAAGGCGAAATTGTTGGACTACTCGGGCCAAACGGTGCGGGAAAAACTACATCTTTTTATATGATTGTTGGTTTGATTAAACCTAACGGCGGCAATATATATTTGGAAGGTACTGAAATTACCAAATACCCAATGTACAAACGTGCCCAAAACGGGATTGGTTATTTGGCTCAAGAAGCTTCGGTTTTTAGAAAATTAAGTGTTGAAGATAATATTTTAAGTGTTTTAGAACTTACGAAACTTTCAAAAAAAGAACAACGTGCAAAAACAGATTTGCTTATTGAAGAGTTTGGTCTTGGCCATATTCGTAAAAGTCGTGGTGATCTTTTAAGTGGTGGCGAACGTAGACGTACCGAAATAGCACGTGCTCTTGCAACCGACCCACATTTTATACTACTCGATGAACCTTTTGCTGGTGTAGATCCTGTTGCAGTGGAGGATATTCAACGAATTGTAGCGCAACTTAAAAATAAAAATATCGGTATTCTTATTACAGACCACAACGTACAAGAAACGCTAGCAATTACCGATAGAACCTATTTAATGTTTGAAGGAAGTATCCTGAAACACGGTATTCCAGAAGATCTTGCAGCCGATGAAATGGTGAGGAAGGTATATTTAGGTCAGAATTTTGAGTTACGGAAAAAAAAGTTGGAGTTTTAATTTCTATAAAACTCACCTTGCATAGGAGTATAAGTTTTAAACGTTACAAAAAACATTTTACGCCTTTTGCGTTTTTACTCTTTTAAAACACTTTCTATTTCATTTATATTTCCATCAATATCATCTGGAATTTTCAAGCCTAATATTTTACACATTAACGGATAAATGTTAATGTTTTTAATTGATGCTATTTCATATCCCTTTTTTAACGCTGGGCCATTTGCATAAAATATACCGTGCATTTCTTTGTACTCTGGATCATAACCGTGTATACCAGTAGTTAAAACATCATTTTCAATCAGAACATCTTTTCTTTTTTGGGTTCCGAAATAATAACCAAAATCTGGTATAAGTTGAATGCTTCCCCAATTTTTATTGCGGGGAATGTTTTCAAAACCAGGTGTATTTTCAGTTTTATAAACTTTAAAATTATCTTCCTTTTGTTTTAAATATTCAAAAATAGAATTTACATCCTCATTCTTTTTTGGATGTATATTTACAATTGAACCATTGTCTACCGTTAAAAACAAATGGTCGTTTTTTATAGATTCTATAGGTATTAAATTTACGGTAGCTTGGTCTATCATACCGTGATCGGAAACAATTATAATATTAACAGGAAGGTCAGTTTTTGAAACTCCTTCAAAAAGATTCCCTAAATTTTTATCCAATTCAAACAATGCCTTTTTTAATTCTACATCGTTAGTCGGACCAAATGCGTGGCCAATATCGTCTAAGTCGCTAAAATATAGTGTTATTAAATGTGGCCTATTTTCTTCACTCGAATCTAACCACTTTAAGGTTTGGTTTATTCGTTCTTCATTTTTTACGCTACCATCGTAATTATAGTAGTATGTAGGCCTAATTCCCTGAATATCTGCTTCTGTTCCAACAAAAAAGTAACTGGCAGTCACTATGTCTGCCTTATTTGCTTCCACCCAAATTGGTGAACCACCGTAAAAATATCCATCTTCTACCAGTCCACGATTTCTATTATTATAAATTGTATCTTTTTTATAATCATAAAAAGTATTTGCCAATATTCCGTGATTATCCGGGTAAAGGCCAGTTACTATGGTGTAATGGTTCGGAAAGGTTTTGGTTGGAAATGAAGGTATTAATGATTCTGCCTTAATACCATTTTTTATGAAGGCACTTAAATTTGTCGGCTTGTATTTTTCAACATAATCCCAACGAAAACCATCAAGTGAAATTAGTATTAAATATGGTTTTTTTTGAGCCGTATTTGAATTTGTAGTGGTAATAGAATAAGTTGGACTTACTATTTTTTCACTACAGGAAAACAATGATACGATTACAACTAACGCTGATAGAAACAGTACTTTTCGAATTGCCATTTTAAGATAATTATAATTTTATATTAAACATTTTAATCTCAAAGTTTTATATGTGGTATACCAATAGACCCTAAAATTAAACGATTGTTCTGTTTTAACCATTAGGTTTAGATTAAATCGAAAACGAGATGAATGAATTAATTATTTAGGAGGACTTTTCCAAAACAAAGACAATAAAATATATAGCAAAATTATTAAAGGTATCGCCACAAACTTCAGCAGTATTATAGCAATTACCGTAATTATTAAAAACACATACCTAATTGCGTTGCTTTTAAAATCCCACGTTTTAAATTTTAAAGCGAATAAGGGAATTTCAGCATTTAAGAGAAAGCAACTTATAAATGTCATTGCTACC
>JBBSOK010000073.1:0-14124 GCA_038259825.1 Flavobacteriales bacterium | reverse complement strand
GAAACTATCGCCAAACCGTTGGTGAGGCGCCTTCAATACGTTTAAACTGTTTTGAAAAATAGTTGAGATTATTAAAACCACATTGGTAACAAACATCTGTTATGCTTAACAGCGGATTTTTTAAAAGTTCCTTTGCAAGATTTATGCGCTGTTGCAGTACAAATTCAATAGGACTTATTCCAAAACGCTCTTTAAAATTTCTATAAAAAAGCGGTTTGCTCATACAAGCAATTTGAGCCAATTTTTCAACAGTAATTTTTTGCGATAAATGCTGTTTGATAAAATTGATTACCGTTGCCAAACGATCGCCCAATTTGTTGGAGTTATTTTCAGCAAGGCTGATATTTTGGGTCTGTATAATCCGAAGCAAGAGCACTTTTAATGAAAGGTCTGCCAACGCATCTTTTGCAGCATTATCCTCCATACTTATACTTATAAGTTTATTTACACTACCAGCCAACTCCCGATTGTTTTGGAAGTGGTAGCGGTTAAAATTAAGCTCCCATAAAAAAGGCGCATCGGTATTGGCATAGCTGTTATTCAGGTAATCGATATTTTTATTTACCATATCCCAATTTAGCGCAAGGGTGGCGCATTGCACAGGATGCGAAAGATCTGCTTCGGGAAAATCTACTTTCATTGAAACGCCTTCAGGAATAATCACACTTTCGCCAGGCACAAAACTAAAACGTTCACTATCGTTTATGGACATTTTCTTTTTTCCCAACATCATACTAGAAACCACAAGACCTTCATAGGAAAGGAAAACATTTTCACAAGCGTGGTATGTTTCAAAAATACTTAATTGGCATTCTTTCAAATTAAATACACGCTTGTGTTCAACCAAGGTATCCAATTTGGAAACGTCGCTAAGATTTATGGGAATAATATGGTTTTCAAGCATGTTCGGAAATTAAAGGATTTTCTCTTCAGAAAGATTTCAGAATTTAAATTTACGAATAATTCAGAAAAATAAAGGATTGAAAATCAATTCATAAAATAATAGACGATTGTTATTTTGCTTTATAGTATAGTTACAGTAAGGCAAGTTTACATTCATTATTTTTAGGGATAAATTAATACTAAAGATATAAAACTATGAATATTACATTAGAGCAAGCACAAAAAGCCGTAAAAGCTGCCATTGAAAAATCGAAAGAATTAAATGTAAAAATGAATATAAGTGTTGTGGATAGTGGCACAAATCTAGTTGCATTTTCAAGAATTGACGGAGCTTGGTTGGGCTCGATAGATATTTCAATGAAAAAAGCGCGTACAGCACGTTATTTTAATATGAATACAGGTGAAATAGGAAAACTTTCTCAACCAGGCGGAGCTTTATTTGGAATTGAACATTCAAACAACGGTTTGATTTCTTTTCCGGGTGGTGTTTTAATTAAAAATGGAGATGAAATTATAGGAGCAATTGGTGTTTCAGGCGATTCTGTAGAAAATGATCATACTGTAGCACAAGCTGGAGCAGATGCCGTTAATAACTAAAATATAGATTATGTGTAAAAATCATGGAGTTGCTTACGTAAAGCCCGGCGTGGTAGAGGTAAGAGAGATAGAATATCCCAAACTTGCTTTGGGAAACAGAAAGTGTGAACACGGTGTTATCCTGAAAATTGTTTCGACAAACATTTGCGGTAGCGATCAACATATGGTTCGTGGTCGTACAACGGCACCAGAAGGTCTTATTTTAGGTCACGAAATTACAGGTTTGGTAATTGAAGCTGGCCGCGATGTAGAGTTTATAAGTGTTGGCGACCTTGTTTCAGTTCCATTTAACGTGGCTTGCGGTAGATGCAGAAATTGTAAAGTTGGACAAACAGGAATTTGTTCAAACGTAAATCCAGAACGTCCCGGTGCTGCTTATGGATATGTAGATATGGGTGGCTGGGTAGGCGGCCAGGCAGAATACGTGATGGTACCTTATGCAGACTTTAATTTGCTAAAATTCCCGAATAAGGATCAAGCAATGGAAAAAATTACGGATTTAACAATGCTGTCCGATATTTTTCCGACGGGATATCACGGAGCCGTAACGGCGGGTGTTGGTCCTGGAAGTACAGTTTATATTGCAGGAGCCGGTCCAGTTGGTCTTGCTTGCGCAGCATCTTGTCATTTATTAGGCGCTGCAGTAGTAATTGTTGGCGATATGATTGAAGAACGTTTGGAACAAGCAAAATCTTTTGGTTGTGAAACAATTGACCTTAGAAAAGATGGAACACTCTCCGAACAAATAGAAGAAATTCTCGGGGTTCCTGAAGTTGACTGCGCAGTGGATTGTGTTGGTTTTGAAGCAAAAGGTCACGGTCACGAAAGCGGTGAAGAGCAACCTGCAACAGTATTAAATGCAATTATGACCGTAACGCGCGCTGGCGGCCAATTAGGTATTCCTGGACTATATGTTACTGGAGATCCAGGCGGAAAAGATGAAGCAGCCAAAAAAGGTAGTTTGAGCATTCGCATTGGTTTGGGGTGGGCAAAATCACATTCCATTCATACAGGTCAATGTCCCGTTATGAAATACCACAGACAATTGATGAACGCCATTTTATATGATAAAGTACAAATAGCAAAAGCAGTAAACGTTCAAGTTATTTCTTTAAAAGATTCAGTTAAAGGGTATGATGCATTTGATAAAGGCGCCGCCAAAAAATTTGTGATAGATCCCCACGGAATGATTACGTAATATTCATAATTATTCTCATTTAGACCATTTACCATATTTCTGGTAAATGGTTTTTTTGTTGATTGAGTTCTCAAAATTCTTATATTTAAAAGATTGAAATAAAATTTTTGAAAAAATATTAGATACTTTAATTTCAGTATTTTAATCATATTCTAATTTACATTTTCAAATACCGCATTAAATAATTATAAATTTGCTATAATTATATGTAATTCAAAATATTCTATTCATCATTTCTAAGTAGCATACGTGAAGCATTTGCAAAACATTCCAAAACAACCCAACATATTTGTTTCCTATTGGAATGTAAATAAGCTTTTGTACAGTGCTTTAATTCTTTTTGTAATTGAAACAGTTTATTATTATTTAGGTTTTTATGATGCTTTTTACGAGGATAGTATTTTGGTAATTCTATTTTGGGTTTGGTGCCTATTATTCTCTTTTATACATATTTTTTTGGTGTTAATGGATGGCTGGTCGCGTTTTCAAAATTATAAACGCGTAAAAGATCATTTGTTTCAACATGGCTTTACAACCAAAATAGCAAAGCATTACAGCGGTAGTAAATGCCAGCGTATGGCTGTAGTTGCAGCCGCAAAAGAATTGGGAATGGAAGAAAGTGTAAAAGAATATTACTATAAAATAGGAATTAGATGGTATAATTTTGTTCCTCATTTTATGATAAGAGATCCATTTTTTATGTTTAAGAAATACTTTTGGTCGCGCACATTTATGGAAAAATATTACGAACCCAAATTTGATTATAAGCAATACGAAAAAATGATTGCAGAATGCTAAAAGCAATAGGGTTAAGTAAAAGTTATAGTTCTGGAAAAGCACTTAACGAGGTATCAATTTCACTTAAAGCAGGCACAATTAGTGGACTTTTAGGAAAAAATGGTGCTGGAAAATCTACACTCTTCAAAATACTTTGTGGTTTGGTTACGCCGGATTCTGGCTCGGTAACCATTAATTCAACTAGGAATAAGCCTATTGGCGCCGTTATTGAAAATCCCGGGCTTTATCTTTATTTAAATGCATATGATAATCTTCGGATTTTTGCATCAATACAAAACACCGCAAGCGATAAAGCTTCATTAGAAAAATACTTGACCATTGTTGGTTTGCCACTGGATAGAAAAGATCCGGTTCAAAATTTTTCTATGGGTATGAAACAGCGTCTTGGCATTGCAATTGCGCTATTAAATGATCCAGAAATATTAATTTTGGATGAGCCCTTTTCTGGACTCGATCCTATTGGAGTAGCTTCGCTTATTTCGCTAATCAAAAAATTTGCAGCTCAAGGTATCGCCATTTTGGTTTCGTCCCACCTCATGGCGGAGTTAAATAAAAGTTGTGATTATCTGTACGTAATAGATAAAGGAGCCATTATAAATCACGGTCCTACATATAAATTAATAAATAAATTGGTGTCGCAGTATACTATTTCTGCAATTAATATTTGTGATTCTTTGGCTGTTAAACCTTATATTTTGATTTGTGAAAAAAATTCAGTTGTAATAAAATGTGGAAGTGATGAGATTCCGAATTTATTAAAAAACATATTGTTGGAAGGTTTTCAAGTTACATCTTGCCTACCAAATATTACACTTGAACAATTATTGCTTACCGAAAGTTTATGAAGCAATTATTAAAATATGAACTTTTTAAACTTTGGAAACAGGGAAAAACCTGGTACGCCATAGGGGCGGTTTTACTCATTGAAATTATAATATTAATTAGCGCGTATTTTCAGGGCGCCACAATATTGGAATTGCTACTTGACAACCTAAGGCAGTCTTTTTATTTTGAAGGTAATCTTTTAAACGGTAATCTGCTTTTATATTTGGTTCTCAATTCGTTGTGGTTTAATGTGCCGCTTATTATTATGATTATTACATCTTCAATTATTACGGAAGATTACAAAAATGGAACGCTGCAAACCACACTTTTACAAGCTGTAAAAAAATGGCATTTAATACTGGCAAAATATTTGGCAGCACTCATTTTTACATTTTTTGTAATTGTTGTAATGATGGTAAGCACATTCGGCATGGCATATACCATTTTTGGAAATGGAGATTTAGTGGTGTATTTAAATACGCTCAATTTTTTTGAGGCAGATGAAGCATTTAAAAGAATCTGTTTTGCTTTTGCTTCAGGCACTTTTAGTATGTTATTTTTTACCACAGTAAGCATTACTTTGGGCATTTTATTAAAAGAACCAGCAAAAACGTGGATAGCTTCAGCTTTTTTTCTCATAATCTGTTCCTTATTGCTCAAAGTAGATTTTGGACTTGGAAATTATGATCAACTTCTTTTTCCGAAGTTGATAAATACGTGGCAACAATTTTTTGAATATGAATTGAATTGGGTAAAAATAGGCGTTGATAATCTAATGCTATTGCTTTACACATTTCTATTTGGCGCTGTAGGCTGTTATGTTTTCAATAAAAAAGATATAGGATGATTAAATACCTTATAATTATTTTAATAAGCTCGTTTTCTGCTTTTGCACAAGAAGTAGATCAAGATTTGCTTTTTATTAAAAGTAGAATGGATTCTATTGCATCGTTTTCAGCTCAATTAAAATTAGATTTGGATGTTCCTTTTATAAAAATGCCTACCAAGACTGCGAAAATGATGTATGAAAAAGGAAGTGATATTACATTTTCAAGTGAAGATTTTGTAATGCTTCCCAAACGTGGATTGGATTTTTCTTTGAATGAAATTTTTAAATATCCATTTATAACAGTCCAACGTGGCACAGAAATTTTAAACGGGATTAATGTGAAAGTGTTAAATATTATTCCTGATGATAGCAAATCTTCATTGGCTCTTGCAACACTGTACCTGGACATTAAAAATAAGCGAATTATAGCATCAAACATAATTACAAAAAAGGACGGCTCTTTTGATCTTCAAATGAAATATAAAACTTCAAAAGATATTTTACCGCAAAACGTAGTTGTTTCATTCGCTATGGAAAAGCTTAAAATTCCATTTAATTTTATGGGAAAGGATACTGAAATAGATAGGAAGAAATTGAAAGAATCTGATTCCAAAACAGGTAAAATTATAATGGTAATTAATAATTATAAAATATTTAAAATTAAATAAAGGTCTGTTGCGCAATGCCCTTCTATTCCTGTAAAACTATTTTATGAAAGTTCTTAGAAATTTAAATTGAGGAAAGAGGATGGATTGAAAAATACTTTAAGTTAAAAGCAAAAAAAAAATCTGCTTAAGTTAAATACTTGGCAGATTTTTTAACTTAATCTGTGTGTTAAACACAATTTTGTGGAGCCGGGGAGAGTCGAACTCCCGTCCAAACGCGCAATGTTAGCGCTTTCTACATGCTTAGTTTCCATTTAGATTTTCGTGGGCTTGCCGGTTAGAAACTACCAACGCACCCCTTATCTTTACTTGAGCTTCACGGCAACATCAAAGTCCTATTGCCGCTAGGTTTACTTTTACGAAGCCTCTATATCAACCGCCGCAAACCAAGGCCGTTGAGAGACTTCCTGCTTGCCTACCTTGTAGGCCGAGGCACATCCTACTATGATTCGGATTATGCAGCTAGGGCGTAGTTATTCTCGCCGTTTAAAAAGTGTGAAAAATGAGATTTACGAGCTGTTTCCCAGCGCTCGACATGCTTACACTACCACTAGACCCGCTGTCAAAACCAGTCGGCCCCATTTTAAAAAGTTTTCAGTATTCAGTTGCAGTTTACAATAAATGCTGAAAATAGTAATTCTCAATTCTTGAATCTTGAATCTTGAATCTTGAATCTTGAATCTTGAATCTTGAATCTTGAATCTTGAATCTTGAATCTTGAATCTTGAATCTTGAATTGAACTCGCGAAGATACAAGAATTCTGCTATCTTTGAAATGTAATTTAACAGAACTAAAAAATCATTCGATGCCTATAACCTTTGCTATAATTAAAGAACGCAAAAATCCGCCGGATCGTCGTGTGGTTTTTTCACCTTCAAAATGTAAAGAATTAATTAAGCAATTTCCTGATGCTAAGATTATTGTAGAATCTTCGGATATTCGCATATTTCCTGATTCAGCATATAAAAAGGCAGGTTTTGAAGTTTTGACAGATGTTTCTGAAGCTGATGTTATGTTAGGCGTAAAAGAAGTCCCGATTGATGCTTTAATTTCGAATAAAAAATACTTTTTTTTTAGCCATACCATTAAAAAACAGCCGTACAACAAGAAATTGCTTCAAGCTGTTCTTCAAAAAAATATAGAGCTGTTTGATCACGAAACCATCGTAAAACTAAATGGAGGCAGATTGATTGGCTTCGGTAGATATGCTGGTTTAGTTGGTGCTTATAACGGGTTTAGAGCTTTGGGAATGCGCGATAATCTTTTCAATTTGCCAAAAGTTGAAGGTTTACCGGATTTAGAACATGTTAAAACGGAACTTGATAAAATAAGTATTCCAAATATAAAAATACTTTTAAGTGGAACGGGAAAAGTTGCATACGGCGCCAAAGAAATTTTAGACCATTTAGGTATAAAAGAAGTTAGCGATGCGCTTTACCTAACCACAGATTTCAACGAACCTGTTTATTGTATGATTGATGTTATGGAATACAATAAGCGTAAGGATGGAAAAGTAGGGGATAAGTTGAAGTTTTATAAAGATCCGTCAGGTTTTGAAAGTAATTTTATGCCTTACGCCAAAGTAACGGATTTTTTAATTACCGGACATTTTTACGGGAACGGCGCACCCTATTTATTTACCCGTAAAGATGCGAAAAGTAAAGACTTTAAAATTAATTTAGTTGCAGATATAAGTTGCGATATAGATGGTCCAATTGCAAGTACAATACGTTCTTCAACTATTGCCGATCCTTTTTATGGTTACAATCCAAAAACTGAAAAAGAAGTGTCTTTTAATGATGAAGGAGCAATAACTGTAATGGCTGTGGATAATTTACCGTGCGAATTACCCAAAGATGCAAGCGAGGGTTTTGGTGATATGTTTTTGGAAAACGTTATACCAGCATTCTTTAATAATGATGAAAGAGGCATTCTAAAACGTGCAAAGATGACAACCACAGAAGGGAAATTAGCTGCACGTTTTACGTATTTACAAGATTACGTGAACGGCAAATAAAATTTAACGATTCAATTCTGTGTTAAATTTTACTTTTTAAAAGCTTAAAAAAATTACTTTGTTTTTAAGACAATTGCTTCATTTTGCTGAATGTCTATAAGCATTTTAAAATATTCTTTAAGACTTTGGTATGCTTCAACAGTATAAAAAACGGTGCTTATTTGGGATGATAGCCTGATGTTGATTTTATTGCCAGCAACATCATACGTTATAGATAAAGAACCATCATTATTAGGTAATTTTATAATCCTGTTTTGAGGAACTTCAGCAATTTCGTACACTTCCCCTAAATCTAAAGTTACAATATAAGTTGTGTTAAATGGAAAGCCAAAATCTATTGGGTAGGTTCTACTTTCAGCCGTAAAAGGGTTTTCTTCTATAAATTTGTTGGTAAAAAATGGGTATAGATATACTTGATTTCCTACAGCGTCTGGCTGCAGGTTGAAGGTGTAATTTTGTTTATACGGTAATTCCAATTCATTTTTATTTTCAATAGTAAGATCTGTAATTTCAATATTTTCATTACCGGATTGTTTTTGTTGATTGCGCTGGGCTTGGTTGAGGTTTACACTTTTTTCACGCTCTTTTGTAGCGATATAACCAGTTGCAGCCTGGCTTACTTTTCCAGTGAAACCTCCATTAGTTTCGGCAGCAACTTGCACGTTTGTGTAGTAAATATTCTTTTCAATAGGAACAATGTCCTGCCAGTAACTTCCTTTTTTAAAATCCATTACCCTACCGGTTTTATTTAAATCTCTATAAGGTAAAACGCCAAAAGGTGTTTGTTTTTCGGTAGCATCCAAAACATAATTTGTACCGTTTATATCCATTACTGCTAGTATAAAGTTGAAATCATTTCTTACAGGATATTCTTGTGTAGGAGTTCCGTTTTCCCTGGTAGAAATCAGCATCATTTTAGCGTCTATTTTTCCAGCTTGTAAGGCGTTTATCAGAGATAAATTTATTTCACTATTATTTCCTGAACCTTTTTCATAAGCTTCTTTCACCCTAATTTCATTCCATATAGTGTATTCATTATTCCAATTAAAATGTTTTAGAATATGATAAAAAATGGCTTTCGCTCTTTCCAATTCATCTGCTATTGAAAGAATGCTCGTTGGAATTTTTTCCTCAAAAAAAGACTCATATTTCAGTTGTCGTCCAATGTCTTTATCGTATTTAAAATACTTATCAATATCATCCCATGTTTGTGCAACTTTGTTTCTGTCGCCGTTTGGACTAACAGTTTCAGTAAGTTCATAAACTATTTGGGAAGCGTATGTCTTACCACCAAGCATATAATTTTCAGCTTTATAAGCGGGGACATCTATCATTGCGTAAGTAGCGCTATCACAATCTGCCGGTATAGCATAACCTTCAATTGACAAGCAGGCTTTTTTTACGGTACTTTCATTTATATACAAAGGTAAAAGCCCCTTTAATGAGCGCTGATATTTATAATTACCTGGTAGTTCGGTGTGCAATTCACTATACAAAGTTGGGATAGTGGTTTGAAAATACCATCCATCTATACTTCCAAAATAAGGCGACTCTATTCTGTAAGTGTATTCTAGTATGCTGCCATCTTTTATATTTGGAAATGTGAAGGTTTTGGTCATATTATTTTCTGACACGTCTTTATCATAAAATTCGGAATCCGCAACAAACGTTTGCGCGTTGCCATTGTGCGTTACGGCCTTTATTTTTGCAAATTCTTCATCTCCATATTCACCTTTAAAATAGGGTAATGTTACAATGCCGCCTTCAAATTTTGAAGCATCAAAAACCTTGGTTTTTATGTGCACTTCTTTAACTACTCTTATATAATTATCAATAAGCTCAAAAAAGTAGTTGCCGCTTTCAAATAATACTACTGCGGCGGCTTCCGGATCTTTGGGATAGCTTTTTAAATCGAAATCTGCTTTTGTTGGTTGTCCAAAAATAGCTGTTTGGCGTTGTTGGGCTGTTAGTAATCCACAAGAGCAGATGAGCAGTACAACTAATAATTTTCTTAAATTCATATTTATAAATATTATAATTTTTTTAGCGTTATAGGTTCACTTTTTAAAACTTGTATTAAAGTTGAAAAAAGTTCTTTTAATGATTCATATGCCTCAGGTCTAAAACGGTAGCTATTCATCTTGAAATTTAGCCTTATGTTAATTTTACCATTTTCTTGAGAGTAGGTTACGGTTAATTCACCATCATCATTTGGTAATTTTACCGTCCGGCTGTCTGGTAAATTTTCAACAGAATAAATTTCTCCTAAATCCAAAGAAATAATGTAGGTGTTTGTGAACGGGAAGCCAAGATCTATTGCATACTTTCTTTCATTGAGATTAAAGGGGTTTTCAGAAATATAAGAATCAATAAAAAAAGGATAAAGCAGTGTTTTGTTTCCAACTATTTCAGGTTCTATAATTACATCATATGTTGCCTTTAATGGTTCCTCAATAGCTTCAATATTTTCAATTTCATAATTTTCTATATCAATACTACTTCCAATATTTGCTTTTTCTTTTTTATAATCTTCTACATTGGTGGCTGCAAGCTCGGTTCTTTTTTCGAGTGAAATGTAGCCGTAATTTGCTTCACTGACTTTGCCTATAAAGTTGCCATTTATACTTGCTGAAACTTGAGCATTAGTAAAGTGTATATTTTTTGTAAATGGCTCAATAGGTGTCCAAAAACTGCCTTCATCAAAATCCATAACACGACCTTGAACATTTAAGGCACGAAAAGGAATAATGCCAAATGCTGCTTGTTTATCTGTGGCATCCAAAAGAAAAATTGAATCATCTATTTTTAGATATGCCACCGTGTAATTAAATTTTGTAACGATTGGATAATCCTGTGTTGGCAAACCATTTTCACGCGTTGATAACAGTAATAGTTTTGCATCGAAACCGGCAGCATTTAAAGCGTTAATTAAAGAAATATTTATTTCTGGAATACTGCCTTTTTTACTATCAAATGCATCTTTCACCTGTGTTTCAGAACTATAATAATCACCATTCCAAGTGTAATGATCTTGTATAAAAGTGTAAATAGCTTTGGCCTTTTCTAATGGGTTATTGATTAAAAGGATTGATTCTGGTAGATTTCGTTTAAAATAATTGCTTTTAGAAAGTTGATTTCCTATTAAATCTCCTTTTTTGAAAAGTTTGTCTACATCTTTCCAAGTAGTACTAAATTTCATTTTTTTTGTCCAACCAGCAGGTGTTGAAAACTCTTTTGGTTCAAATTCGATGCGCGAGAGATAATTTTTTGCAGAAAGCATGTAATTTTCATCTTTAAACGCGGGGATATCTCTCATTGCGTACAAGCTGATAGGACAGCTTATTGTCCTCCTATTATAATCAGTTTGAAGGCAATCGTTAGTTAATTCGTTCCTATTTGTGTCTAAAGCTTGACTACCGTAAACTATATTTCTAAATCTAATTTCTGAAGGGATTTTCACAATAAGTTCACTATAAATTTTTGGAATCTCATCTTGAAAATACCAACTATCCAAATTAAATAAAGCATTCGATTTTATTCTGTAAGCATATTCTATAATACTGCCATCTTGAACGTTGGGCATAATCATTCTAAAAACCGGACCGATATCTGCATCTCTAGTTACGAAAACGGCATCTTCAGAAAGAATGGTTCGCATTTTTCCATTATGTACTTGTGCTCTGAATCCATTAATCATTTCAGATGAATCTTCAGAAGTATAAATAGGAATATCTATAACACCGAGATCTGCTTGCTGCGCATTAAAAACTTTAATTTTTTTATATACTTCTTTATATAGAAAAAAACTTCCTCCAACATCCTTGTAATAATAATGTCCTTGTTCGTATAAAACAACAGCAGCAGCAGTGGTGTCTGGCTCGTAAATTTTAAGGGATTCTTCCGTTGGAAATATAAGCCCAAACTCGGAAGTTGGTCTCTCTTGTCCAATACAGTTGAGTGTTGAAAAAGTAAATGTTAAAAATAAAATTATGTAGCGTGATATCAAGTAGTACCGTTTTATAAACGGCACAAAATAGCGACAATATATCTTACAAAAAAATTAAAATAAACTTCAGTTTGCTTTTTTCAATACTTTAAAAAGTAAAAATCCAATAAATAGAAATATTGTAAAACTAATTGTAAATAGCCAAGCTTCAAAATGGCCTATTGGATTTATGATTATTAAAAGAATATCATCAAATAACACAATTGGATTTTGCAAAATGTCCCAGGAATTATAACGTAAAAATCTACCCATGTAAATTCCAAAAGCTGTTAATGACGAGATAGGAAATACAATATAAAATGATTTTTTAAAGTGGAATTTTTGCCGAAGGAATTTCTCCATATCTTAAAGTGATAGGAAATATAACAACAATCCGTTTATTGCAAAGGAGACTAGTAACAACACATCAAACCAACCCCAAAAAGGATTGTGTAATTTTAAATGAACCAAGTCTGTAACAATATATGGCGCATTTGGCAGAAATAATAACCAAACAGTTGCCCAAAGGAAAAGTCTAACTTTTGAAATTTCCGGCTTTGATACAAGGTATGTTGAAATAGCAAAAGGGATTAATGCCAAAAATAAATTCCAAACTAAGAATAAAAAGAAATAGGAACCAGTTATTTTAATTCTGACCATTAGTAATACAATGCAAAATGTTGCAAATAGAGCAATTGTAGCAAGAGTATTAAATCTGGAAACTATTATATTTTTTATCTACATAAATTCAATATTTTGTGGTGGTATTCAAACCCTAAAATGATTATATAGCCAATAAAATAGGCTAGAAGATCGGTATATTCAAAAGCAGTACCTGTTATAATTCGTATTACTTTGTTCTGAATATTTAGTATATCAGCAATGTGAAAATACTGTAACATTTCAACAAAAAATGAAAATAGTAAGACTGCAAAAGCTAACTTTTTGGTGTTGAAATTATAGAAACTTTTGAAAAAGCAATAAATAAGAATAATCACCAAAACATCGCCCATAAAGTCTCTTATAAATTGATTAAAATAAAAAACTGCAATGCATATTTCTATGCACAACAATATAAATGCCGCGACGGCGTATTTTAAATTGAATTTTAGCTTCATAATATTTTAAAATTGGAAGTAAAAAACTGTTTTAGTTTAATTTCCTACTTCCATATTTATAACTTATTGATAATTATCCTTCATTGTTCCAATCAATTCTTCTTGATGCAAACATTACAACTGCTAAAATCAAGAATAGACCGATACTGCCAACTAACAATGCATAGTTTTCCAATTGGATTATAACATATATAAACCCATATAAAGAGGCGAGCGAGCCACAAACCAATAATGGAAATTTAAATCCCTTTAATATAGCGCGCGAATAAATTGTGATTAGAGCCAAGACAGCAATTGCAGCAGTTGCGTAAGCTTTAAAAAAATTACTGTGTTCTGATATTGAAATTAAAAGCGTGTAGAACATAACCAACGCCAAACCAATCATAACGTATTGAAATGGGTGAATGTAAATTTTACTGACCAATTGAATTAATAAGAAAACTAAAAGTGTAAGCCCAATTACCATGAAACCATATTTGGCGGTACGCTCACTTTTTTGATATTCGTCTACAGGAATTATCAATTTTGTGCCAAATGCAAAAGAAGAAAGATTGGGTAGTTTTCCGAAAAAACTTTGTTCAAATTGTCTGTTAAGTTGATAAATTTCCCAAGCCGCTTTAAAACCATCCTCATCGATCTCACGGCTGCCATCTTTAGGCAAAAACATTCCATCAAAACTTGGAGAACCCCAATTGGATTGCATTGTTGCTGTGGTTTCTTTTCCTATTGGAACAAAGGAAATGCGCTCACTACCGTTTACTTTTAATTGAAATGAAAACGGGATTCCAGTTTTAGCCATTTCTGCAAAATTGGAAATTGGCTTGGATTGGATTGTATTAAGATATTCTTTATCATAAAGCGGTGTCATTTCCAAATTTTGTTCTCTGAATTTTACCGTAGGCGTATTCTTAATTCCCTTTAAATTTGAAGTTTTTAAAATGATTGTTGCCTTTTCCCAAATAATATTTTCTAGTTTTATATCTGAATCAGAAAAATCGATTGTGGGAAAATTACCTTTTATATCCATATTTGCCGTAAATACAATGGTTTCATAAATACTTCTATTTAAAGGTTTTGTGTCAATATTACTTTCTATATCTAACTTTTCCGGAAGAAAGTAGGCGTTTTCAACATATTCTTTTTCAATTGTTGAGTAGCTCTTTGTGTTTTTATCATAAACACGTTCTT
>JBBSOK010000072.1:0-14299 GCA_038259825.1 Flavobacteriales bacterium | reverse complement strand
GGCACAAAAACAATTGGCCGAATGGATGGAAGCGGATAAACTTGAATATTTTGAAACAGTAGTTGAAGGTTTCGATGAAATACCTCAAGCATTTTTAGATCTTTTCGAAGGAAAAAATAAAGGTAAAATGATTGTAAAAGTATAAGTTGAGACTGTATTATTAGAATAACATTTACGGCTGAAAGTTATTTTTTAGCCGTTTTTTTAGATAAATAATTTTGCTAATATCTATTGAATTTAAATTATTAAAAAAGACGGATGAGCCGTCAACTTTTGCTTCAATTAAATAATGGCTTCCTTTAAAATAAGACTTCACCACCTGTACTTTCAATTTGGTTTCAACATCAGATAACTGAAGTTGATGCGGTAAAAAAAGAAGTTCATTATTATTTTCCGATTCTTCAAAACAACGATTTGATAATTTGGTTACTTCACCAAAAAAACCAAGTTCATATTCTGTTGAAGCTTCATTATAAATTTCTTCCGGAATCCCGATTGATACTATTTTTCCTTCTTTCAAAATACAAACAGTATCAGAAAAGGCTAGCGCTTCTTCACTATCGTGTGTTGCGGTAATGCAACTAATATTATTTTTCTTTAAATAACTATAAATATTTCTTCGTAACTCATTTTTTTGGAAACCATCAATATTACTAAAAGGTTCATCGAGCAGTAAAACTTGAGGTTCTTGCGCTAATGCTTTTGCCAAAGCAACGCGCTGTTTTTGCCCGCCGCTCAAGGTTTTAACCAGTTTGTTTTCAAATCCGTTTAAGTTTACTGTTTCAATTAATTTGGTAATTCTTAGGTTGTCTGCCTCTTCATCCAAACGGGTTAGATGACTGCCGATATTTTCAGCAACCGTGCTAAATGGCATTAGATTAAAATCTTGAGCCAGCAATTTCATAAATTTTTCTCCAGGAATTAGAGAATTTTTTGGACCTAAAAGTAATTTTCCGTTATTGGTAATTTCTCCATTTTGCAAATGAAGTAATCCATAAATAAGATGAAGTAAGGTGGATTTTCCACAACCGCTTTCACCTAAAATTGAAAGGTGATTTCCAGCTTCCAAAGAGAATTTTACATCATTTAAAATTTCTTCTTCAGAATAAGAAAAGGAATGGATATTTACTTTAAGCATTTATTGATAGTATATAACTTTTTTAAAATTGTAAAAAAACCTTCAGAGTATGGCTGAAGGTTTTTATAAATATTTATAAGAATGAAGAATTACTTTTTCGGCATTGCATTCACTTTATATGGCAATTCTTTATAACCCATATTATAAAGTGTAAACCCATAAATATCGGCATATTGATCTATCGTTTTGGTAATTGGTGTGCCTGCACCGTGGCCAGCATCGGTTTCAATTCTTATTAAAACTGGGTTTTCGCCGCTTTGTTTTGCTTGTAATTGCGCAGCAAATTTAAAACTATGTGCTGGTACAACCCTGTCATCGTGGTCGCCAGTTGTAACTAGTGTTGCTGGATATTGAACGCCATCTTTTACATTTTGTACTGGAGAATAGCCCAATAAATATTCAAACATTTCTTTACTGTCATCTACCGTTCCATAATCGTAGGCCCAACCTGCGCCTGCTGTAAAGGTATGGTAGCGCAACATGTCCAGAACGCCTACTGCGGGCAGTGCTACTTTCATTAAATCTGGTCTTTGCGTCATAACAGCCCCAACCAAAAGACCGCCGTTAGAGCCACCGCGAATAGCCAAATGGCTAGATGAAGTGTAATTATTATCAATTAAATATTGTGCTGCGGCTATAAAATCGTCAAAAACATTTTGCTTTTCCATTTTTATACCTGCGTTATGCCATTTTTCGCCATACTCGCCGCCGCCACGTAAATTTGGAACCGCATAAATACCACCTTGCTCCATCCAGACGGCATTGGTAATACTAAAACTTGGGGTTAAGCTAATATTGAAACCACCATATCCATAAAGAATAGTTGGGTTTTTGCCACCTAATTTCAGCCCCTTTTTATGGGTAATAATCATTGGTATTTTTGTGCCGTCTTTTGAAGTATAAAAAACCTGTTTACTTTCATAATTTTCTGGATTGAAATCTATATCCGGCTTTACATATAATTCTGAAGTTCCTTTTTCAATATCAAGTTTATAAATACTTCCGGGAGTTACATAATTGGTATAAGAATAATATAGAATTTTTTCATCTTTCTTTGCACCAAAACCACCAGCACTACCAACGCCTGGCAACGTAATTTCCCTAACTTGTTTTCCAGAATAATCATATTGAAATACTTTTGAAACAGCATCTACCATATATACTGTAAATAAGTACCCTCCAGCTTTTGAAGGACTCAAAACATTTTCAGTTTCGGGAATAAAATCTATCCAATTTTCTGGAGTTGGATTTGCAGCATCAACTGTTACAATCTTTTGATTTGGCGCGTTAAGGTTAGTAACAATATAAAGTTTTGTACCAACATTATCCATAATATAAGTATTGCTATCTGTATTATCTACAATTGTAATTAGCGGGCTATCTGGTTTTGAAAGATCTTTTAGAAACAACTTATTTCCGGTAGTTGACGTACTTGCAGAAATTTGAAGATATTTATTATCCTCCGAAACATTACCACGAATGTACCTGTGTTTTTCGGCTTCTGTGCCGCCAAATATTAGTTGGTCTGCTTCTTGTTTTGTTCCTAATTTGTGATAAAATAATTTATGCTGATCTGTTTTTGCAGAAAGTTCACTTCCTTCAGGCTTATCATAACTCGAATAATAAAAACCATCATTTCCCTTCCAAGAAATACCGCTAAATTTGATATCTTTTAACGTATCCTCAATGACTTTTTTAGTTTCAACATTCATTACGAGTGCCTTTCGCCAATCGCTTCCACCTTCCGAAATGGAGTAAGCAGCCAAACTTCCATCATCAGAAAAACTTAGGCCGCCCAAAGAAATGGTGCCATCTTCTTTAAAAGTATTTGGATCTAGAAATACTTCTGCCGTTGAAGGATCTGCCCCATTTTTATATCTATAAATTACATATTGATTTTGTAAACCATTATTTTTATAGAAATAAGTATAATCACCTTCTTTAAAAGGGGAACCTACTTTTTCGTAATTCCACAGTTTTGATAATCTGTCTTTTATATCTTTTCTAAACGGTATTTTTTCTAAATAGGAATAGGTAAGTTTATTTTCCTCTTTTACCCAATTTTCAGTTTCCGTACTTCTATCGTCTTCTAACCACCTGTATGGATCGGCAACTTCAGTTTCAAAATAGGTGTCTATCTGATTTCCTTTTTTAGTATTTGGATATGTAAGCCCCTTTTTATCTTTTGTGGTTTTTTGTGCCGAAAGTGGAGCAATAGCGAGAATAATCATAAATGCAGCTATACTTTTTTTCATAATGTGAAATGTTTTCAGTAAAAATAAGGTTTTGCCATATATCTATAGACAGTAAAACCCTTAAAATATAATTTGAATTTATTTTCTGAACAAAGGTTTATAAGCTTTCCAATGCTTATAAATTAAAATGATATTTAAAGTAGCAATAATTAAAGCACCCAAAATATCCGAAACATCTAAAAACAAGTGGAATAGTACAATATTCACCGATATCGGCGCTAAAAGCAATAGTGCAAATGGCACCCATTTGTTTAACAATAAAAGTAGTGCAACAACTATTTCGAGCGCTCCAACTAAATAGAAAATATAGCCACTAGCTTCTAATGAGTTCATAAAATTATCCGCATCTACAGGCATTTCTGGCATAGGCATAAAGCCGACAAATTTATTTAGCCCAAATAAGAGAAGTCCAATAGCCAGTAAAAATCGAAGGATTGTAGTAAAAGTTGAATTCATATGAGTATGGTTTAAGGTTATAGCTTAAAGATACTCAAAAATTCAAAATGTGCTGTTATTCAGGTAATAAGAATATGTTCTGTCCTAAAAGATTTATTTTTATAGTCCGAATATCTACTTATTATACTGCTGATAACTATTTAAGATACCTCTTCTTTAAATAGTAAACGATTTTCTATTTCAAAGAATCCACCAAATTATTGGCAACTAAATATTCAGCAATTTGGATTGCGTTTGTTGCTGCGCCCTTTCGTAAATTGTCACTTACGATCCACATATTAAGAGTGTTTGGTTGACTTAAATCTCGACGGATTCTGCCCACAAAAACCTCATCTTTATTGTGTGCATAAATTGGCATTGGATATGTATTTGTATCGGGGTTATCTTGTACGGTTACACCTGGGGTGTTATTCAAAATTCCTCTAATTTCATTTAATTCAAAGTCGTTGTGAAACTCAACATTTACAGCTTCACTATGTCCGCCTGCTGTTGGAATTCTTACTGCTGTTGCCGAAATTGAAAAACTGCGATCATCCAATATTTTTTGAGGTTCGCGGGAAAGTTTCATTTCTTCTTTTGTATAGCCGTTATCCGTAAAAGAATCGCAATGCGGAATTGCATTTTTAAATATTGGATATGGATACGCCATTTCGCCTTTTTCTCCAGCAACTTCATTTTCTAATTGTCTCACAGCTTTAACACCAGTTCCAGAAACCGATTGATACGTTGAAACAATTACACGTCGCATTTTATATTTTTTGTGCAAAGGCGCTAAGCACATTACCAATTGAATTGTAGAACAATTTGGATTAGCAATTATCTTATCATTTTTTGTAAGCAGATTGGCATTTATTTCTGGAACAATTAATTTTTTATCGGCATCCATTCTCCAAGCTGAACTGTTGTCTATAACAGTTGTACCTGCAGCAGCAAATTTTGGTGCCCATTCTAATGAAATATCGCCACCTGCTGAAAATATTGCAATAGTTGGTTTTGCGGCTACAGCATCTGCAAGACCAATTACCGTTATCTCTTTATCTTTAAAGGTAATTTTTTTACCAACTGAATTTTCTGAAGCTACCAACAAAAGCTCGCTTATTTCAAAATTTCGTTCTGCTAATAATTTCAACATTACTTCGCCTACCATTCCTGTGGCGCCAACAACTGCTATTTTCATTATTTTCGTATTTTCTTGAAAATGCAAAATTAAACATTATCAATTCGAAATAATTAATAACTTTTTAGATTTTCAACTTGTTTGTAAAATCTTCTTTAAAAAAATTTTTTGTATTGAAAAAAGAACCCTCGCCAGCGATTGCTTTTGAGGGTTTAAGTTAAAAAATATAGTGCAGCGGTGACTGCGAATGTTTATTTTTTACGAAGCTCGTCTCTAATTTCCATCAACAACTGTTCTTGAGTTGGACCAGCTGGTGTAGCAGGCGCTTCTTCTTTTTTCTTTTTAGTTTTGTTGTAAGCTTTAACAATAATAAACAACACGAAACCAACAATTACTAAATTGATTATTGCATTTACCCATTTGCCGTACATAACTGCGTTTTCAGGCTTTTCAACTGTACCATCGGCAGCTATAATTGCTTCGTCTAATACAACTTTCATATCGGCAAAATCTACTCCTCCCGAAAAATGGCCAACTATTGGCATCATTATATCTGTTACAAAGCCATTAACAACAAGGCCAACGGCGCCTGCTAATATTACTGCTATGGCAAGATCTATGACATTACCTGTCATTATAAAATTTTTGAATTCTTTAAGCATATTGGTTAGATTTAGGTTTAGATTTCTAATTTAATAAAAAAATAAAAGAATTGAATTTTATTCATTTAAAATCGGTGAACAACCCTTTTTATACGTTGTGATACGGCTGTTAAAAGCTCGTAAGGGATCGAGCCTATTTGTTTTGAAAGTTCTTCTGCAGTTGGGTTTTTTCCAAAAATTATTACTTCATCTCCTTCCGCGCATCCAATTTCAGATATATCTACCATTATCATATCCATACAAACGTTGCCAACAATTGGTGCTTTTATGCCATTAATAGTTACCCAGCCTTTGCCTTTTCCGTAAGAACGTGGTATTCCGTCCGCGTGTCCAATTGGCAAGGTTGCGGTTAACATATCTTTTGAAGCAATAAGCGCACGATTATAACCAACCGATTCTCCGTTTTTAATTTGATGGATTTGCGAAATAACCGTTTTTAAGGTTGAAATAGGAATAAGCTTTTTATTTTCTTCAGCATCATTTCCAAAACCATATAATCCGATGCCGGTTCTAACCATATCTAATTGTGCTTCGGGATAATTTATAATGCCCGAAGTATTTAAAATATGAAGTATAGGTCTATAGCCCAACTCTTTAATCATTGTTTCCGTAATTATTTGGAAAAGTGAAATCTGTTTTAAGGTGTATTCACGTTCGTTCAAATCTTCGGTTGCTGCTAGATGTGAAAGGATAGACCTAACGGTTATGCTTTTTGTATTTTTAAGCAGTTTTATAATTTCTGGAATATCTTCAGACATAAAACCTAACCTATTTAAGCCCGTATTGAATTTTAAATGAATCGGGTATTTGTCAAGCTTATTTTCTTCAGAATAAGAAATAAATTGCTTCAACATTTTAATTGAATATATACTTGGCTCAAGACATCTTTCAACTATAATTTGGAAATTAACGGGCAATGGGTGAAGCACTAAAATTGGAGTTTCCACTTGATTATTTCTAAGTGTAACGCCTTCTCCCGCATACGCAACGGCAAAATAGTTTGCGCCCAATTTTTCAAGTTCTTGAGCAATAGCAACAGATTCACTACCATAACCAAAAGCTTTTACAACAGCCAAAAGTTTAGTTTCGGGTTTGATTTTTGAACGTATATATTTATAATTGTGGTCGAGTGCGTTCAGGTTTATTTCTAAAATAGTTTCAGAAGTTTTCTGCATTTAGGCTTCCTTTTTTGGGGTAATTTCAACTGCATCTTTAATCTCAATCTTGCTCACTTTCTCTCGTAATACTGCTTTGTAATAAGCGGCACGACTTAGCGGCTCGTATTCTTCGGTTTCGCCCAGTAAAACCAAGGCATCACTTTTTGCTTTTCTGTAGCTATAATTTGCAAGATTTCCGGTACGCGTGCACACAGCGTGAACTTTGGTAACATACTCTGCAGTTGCCATAAGGGCTGGCATTGGGCCAAAGGGATTTCCTTTATAGTCCATGTCCAGTCCTGCAACAATCACTCTAACACCGCGGTTAGCAAGATCGTTGCACACTTTTACAATTTCGTCATCAAAAAATTGGGCTTCGTCTATCCCAACTACATCGCAATTGTCTGCCAAAATAGGTATATTAGCGGCCGCGGGAACGGGCGTAGATCTAATTTCATTACTATCATGGCTTACAACCATTTCCTCGTTGTAACGCGTGTCTATAGAAGGCTTAAAAATCTCAACTTTTTGCCTAGCAAATTGGGCGCGTTTTAACCTACGAATAAGTTCTTCGGTCTTGCCAGAAAACATAGAGCCAGCAATAACTTCAATCCAGCCGAATTGCTCTTTTTGGTTAACGGTATTTTCGAGAAACATAGTAAATAGTTAAACTTAAAATAATAAAAGTTGAGGTTTATAATAAGGTTGCGTAAATTTATAAAAACAAAAACACATTAATAAGGCAAATAAAAAAAGATATGAAGAACAAGCTGCGTACTCGCATAAAAGAATTGGCAAACCAGATAATTGTAGATGAAGAAAACTTTAATACTGCAACAATGAAGGAGAAAGTGGGCCGGCTTTATGACAGGTTAACCATTTTGGAATATCTTGAAGCGCAAATTGAAAAACCTTCGGAAAAAAGAGTTGTCGTTGAAAATAATTCCTTGGACAGTAAAAGTTTTAGAGAGGAAAATTGGTTTACAGAGCCGGAACAATTACCACAATCTCCACATACCGAGGATTTGATAGAGCCTTTAATGGAAAAAATTAAAGACATAGTTGCACAAATGCCGCAAGAAGCGGACAGGATTGAAGAAATGCTTGAAGAAGTTTTACCAAAAGAAACAATTGAAGAAAAAAAGCCTCAAAGAAGTATTAATGATATTGAAGTTTTTGCCGAAAGCTATCAAAAAATGCCCGAGTTTGAGCGTAAACAACCAACCTTAGATTTTGAAATTGAATCTAAAAATGAAACTATTGAAAATGATTTAAACGAAACTACAGCTGAAAATTTCACTAAAATAGCTCCAAATTCTGCAGAAACTAGTTTTGTAAATCAACCAGATAATAGCGAAAACCTGCAGACAAAAATCGTTAACGAACCTCGAACAAAATCTATAAACGACTCCGCAAAACAAGGGTTGAATGTTGGTTTAAATGATAGAATGGCATTTATAAAACATCTATTTGGCGAAAGTGCAGAAGATTATGCACGTGTGCTTTCCCAAATAAATACCATGGGAAGCTACCAAGAAGCACAAGATTTTATAAAAGGGCAGGTAAAACCAGATTATAATTATTGGCTGAATAAAGATATGTACGCTGAACGTTTTATGGCGTTGGTTGAGAAAAGCTTTAATTAAACACAAAATACATTTCCTTAGATAATGTCGAAATTATATCTTGTTCCAACACCAATCGGTAATTTGAAGGATATGACTTTTCGTGCGGTTGAAGTGCTAAAGGAAGTAGATTTAATACTTGCCGAAGACACTAGAAACAGCGGAAAACTGTTGAAGTATTTTGAAATCTCTACACATATGCACAG
Organism: Flavobacteriales bacterium; assembly: GCA_038259825.1. Lineage (GTDB taxonomy): Bacteria > Bacteroidota > Bacteroidia > Flavobacteriales > Flavobacteriaceae > JBBSOK01. Next base: position 5,683 of record JBBSOK010000072.1, on the reverse strand, counting down.
CCACCATATGCACAACGAGCATAAAACGGTTGAAGGTATTGTAAAACGAATACAAAACGGCGAAAATATAGCCTTAATCAGCGACGCAGGAACTCCAGCAATCAGCGACCCAGGATTTTTATTAACCCGAGCTTGTGTTGAAGCAGGCGTTGAAGTAGATTGCCTACCCGGCGCAACCGCATTTGTACCAGCCTTGGTAAATAGCGGATTGCCAAATGATAAATTTGTTTTTGAAGGTTTTTTACCTCCAAAAAAGGGACGCCAAACAAGATTAATATTACTCGCCGAAGAAACCCGAACAATGGTTTTTTATGAAAGTCCGCATAAGCTTTTAAAAAGTTTAGCTCAATTTATCGAATATTTTGGGACCGAAAGACAAATATCAGTTTCAAGAGAAATTACCAAACTTCACGAAGAAACAAAACGAGGAACGGTAAAGGAAGTTTTGGACTATTATACTGCCAATCCACCAAAAGGGGAAATTGTTGTAGTTGTTGCGGGGAAATAATATTAGAATTTTATAACCAATTCAACTGGAAAACTTACTTACCACAATCCGAAATTGCGAAATATGTAAGGAGCATTTGCCTTTGCAGCCAAGACCGATTTTGGAATATTCCAAAAACTCAAAGATCATTTTAATAAGCCAAGCGCCTGGCAGAAAAGCGCACGACCAAAATTTGGCTTGGATGGATTTAAGCGGAAAAAAACTTCGGGAATGGCTTGGTGTAGATGAAGACAAATTTTACAATCCGGATAATTTTGCCATTCTGCCAATGGGTTTCTGTTATCCAGGAAAAGGCAAAACAGGTGACTTGCCACCTATGAAAATCTGTGCACCCACTTGGCAAGACCAAGTTTTTTCAGAACTAAAAAATATAAAGTTGATTATTTTAATAGGCTCGTATGCTACCAAATATTACCTTCCAAAAGACAAACGTAACCTTACAGAAAAGATTGAAAATTTTGAGGAATACCTTCCAAAGTATTGGATTTTGCCACATCCTTCACCCGTAAATCATTTTTGGCGAAGGAAAAATCCTTGGTTTGAGGAACAAATTGTTGGGAAACTGCAAAAGAGGGTTTTTCAAATTTTATCTGCACCTTAAATTTTTCAAGTAGCAATAGACATTAAAATTGGGATAAACTCATTAAGTATGCCTTTGTTCTTTCTGGCTCTAGTGTTGCGTTTAATTTTTCAACTAAATTATAGTCCTCATCAAAAACGTATAGTATTGGATCTTGACTATCTAAATCTTTACCAATAATAAAATCTACACTTCCAAAAGAAGTATATTTTAAAATTATTTCAAAATTTTGCCCATCAATTGTTTTTTCAAAGCTGCTCACAATCCGCTTGTCATTTTGATAGTGATGTTCGTATTTAATCTCATTTTCGGTTGTTCTTAAAACAGATAAATTACCATTTATATCATATTCTTTTTCTTGAGGACCTTTTTTACCGTTTACATAGTTGCTTTCTATCTTAATATTTCCATTTTCGTAAGCTTCATAACTTTTGCCGTGTTGATAGCTATTTGAAAATGTTTGATAGCTTTCAATACTCCCATTTTCTTGATAGCGAATAAATAGACCGTCTAAATACCCTTCATCCAAATCAAACTCTTCATATAACGTATTGTTTCTTTTTACAACATAATGTCCATCCATTAACTCATTATCTTTAGTAAGATATGCGCGCCTGTCTTTACTGTCTATAGCATATTTGTAATCATCGAAAGTGATAGTGTCATTTCTCTGTAATTGCGAATAATAGACCGTTTCAACAATTTGATTGCACGAAACAAATCCAATTACTAAAACGCAAAGGCTAAGATTTTTAATTATTTTAAACATGCTTTCCTTTATTCCATCCGTGTTTTCCTAAATATTCTTCGCCACTCTCAACAGCGCCATCTTCAATTGAAGTTCCCATACTATCATTCCATCTATTTAAATAACCGAAAAGTGAAATTACACCAAGCATTTCAACAATTTCACCGTCATTCCAATGTTGGTGGAGTCTTTTGTTAATTTCATCATCTACCGCATTTGGCACTTGACTTGCGGCAAGTGAAAAATCTAAAGCTGCTCTTTCGGCTTCGCTAAATGCAGAATGAGTGCGATATTCCCAAATGTTGTCTAGTTGTTCTTGTTCTGCGCCGTAACGTTCGGCGGCTCTTATTGCGTGCGCTTGGCAATAACGGCAACCCGTTGCGTTGCTGCTTACCCAAGCTATCATTCGTTTTAGGGCTGAGGTTACGCGACCCTCGTTTGCCATTACGGCTTTATTCAGATTTATAAAAGCTTTGCTAATTGCTGGTCTGTGCTGCATTGTTAGCACACTATTTGGGCAAAAGCCGAGCGTTTCATTAAAGAAGGCTGCTAATTCCTGGGTTTCGGTATCGTGGTTTGGTGAGAGCGGATTTACTAAGGGCATAGTTTCATATATTTTGAATTCCGAATGTACGAAATGAACAGAGAAATTGCCAACTTATATATTTCAAATAAAAAACAGCTACCGGAAACCTGTTAAATTTCCGATAGCCGTTTTTGGCTAAAACAAATAGTTTTTATTTACAAAACAATACTCTATCCCAAATTGGGTCGTGTTGGGTTTCGCCATTCGTTAGGTTTAATGTTGCACTAAGCCTAACTTCATATGAGCAGTTTGGTAAATTGATTACATCGTTTGGGTCAACTACATTATTGGCTCCAGTATATTTTGATGCACCAAAAGCTTCTTCGCCAGGTGTTGGATACAATACAGGCTCAAAATTATGGGGGCCGCCTGGACCGCTCATACTTAAGGATACGTTTCCTAAATTTGGATTGGCAGCTGTATAATTAATAGTCAAACTATCGGTAATCTTACTGCAACCACCGCCAACTTTAAGTTCTTGCAAATCTATACTTGCAATTCCCAATTCGTCGCTTGAGCTTGGCAACCACGAGCCACCTTGGGGCACATTTGTGTATTTTGTATTAAAAATAGCAAGTGGTCTTGAAAAGCCTGCTTGTACTTTACTGGCTTCATTACCAAGTTCGCGTTTCAACATTCTAATTGCGAAGTAGTCATTTTCCAGCAATGGGGCTGAAGTTGTTCCTTGCACCAATCCAGTTTTATCTACAACGCCGCTGGTAAGATTATTAGAAATTAAATGAATAAGTGAGCCATTAAAATGAATGTCAAAAACACCCGAATCTTGTGGAACTTGTATCCAATTTCCGCTGAATTGCACTTCAATTTCATTACCATAAACTGTTACAGCATCTGTGCCATGTATTTTATACGAATTGTATTTAATAACAGGGAAAAAACTAGTAATTCGCGTTCCAATTTCACTTTTGGCAATGTCGCTCGGTTTTACATCTGTCCAACTTGCATCAGGAATACTGGAAATATCTACAGATAAATCTGTAACCTTAAAATATTGGAATTTATATTCCACTGGTTGTCCATTAAATTTTTTCGATAGTGAACCTCGTAAATCCATTGTTGCATAAAATGCTTGGTTGTTCCAGCTAGTTTCCACTTTTCCGGCGGTTCTTCCCGTAGTAGGATCTATATTTAAAACAGGATGATACGCACGTGCATAACCAATTTGGTAGAATGCAGCAGGAACAGTACCCGGAACGTTTGGCGATTCTTTTAAACAAAGACTAACACACAAACAATTTCCAACATTCTTCCTACTCGGTCTTTGAGCTTCAGAAGGACTTTCTGCAAAAAATTGACTTCCGCCAACCGCAAATTTAAAATAGATATCCGGACCATTATCAAAACTTAAAATAGGCGTTGTTTCAATATTTATAAACGGAGATAGAAACGTTTTTTTGAATTTAATTGATCGGTAATAAATACAGAATTTACCATTGTCGTCCGTAACGGCGCTTCCCAAAAGATCGTCGGTTATAATATCGTCGTCCATTGCAATGACCTCAATTCCGTTTAGTGGCGCTTTGCTTTCACAATTGGTAAGGGTTCCGCAAATTACCCAAATGTCCAATCTTTGTAGTATGTAGCACCAAATTCTTTTTAAAACAGTATAATTCCAAGCTGCAACCAGACCATTTTGGTTTTCGTTCCATTTTGGCTGAATAATATCTAACAATACTTCAAACGGCTTAAAGTTTTTAGGTAGTTTGGTGTCTTTTTGGCCATAATCTGGCACGTGGTCGTAATATAATGTTACAGCAACGGTCCCGCCATCATATTTAAGACCATCACTTATTGCTGCTTCAAAATTTCCAACGGCATCTGTTCTTGTTTCGGCTAATAGAAATTTCTTTCTTTCTTTAATTTCGCCTTCTTCAAAAATCTTCGAAACTTCTTTACTTTGGGCGGTTGCAAACGCTGTAGCTGCATTTCTTTCTTCATTTAAGCTATATATACGAATAACCGTATTTGGAATAGCTAATTGGTTGTCATCGCAAATTGCGGTTTGCAATCTGCCTTTAATTGTGTACTTCATGATATATTTGTTTAGGTTATATTTTTTCAAGAATTGCTTTGTTAAGGCAAAACTAATACGACCTAAATAAATAATATAAAATAAACAACTGATAATCAACAAGGTAAAACCTGAAAATAGTAAAGGTATTTACCCTATATTTATTTTTGAAGCAAATTGGTTTAAAGAGGTTTTGTAAAAATTGAATTTAATTCTTCAACAGTTTAAAGGTTTTTTTGTCGATTTTCAAAAAATAAATGCCGTCTTGGGCGCTTTCAAGATTTATGTGTGTTTGCGATAATTGAATATTTCCAATTTGAACAATCTTTCCAGTTAAATCAGTAATCTGGTAGTTTGTATTTTCTGAAATTGAATTGCTTTCAAGAGTGAAGATGCCTGTAGATGGGTTTGGGTAAATTTTGAAATTAGTGTTTTCAAATTCATCAACACTAAGCGGACTGTTACGGTATTGTGCTAAGATTAAATAAACTCCTGAGTCACTTTCACTGTAATCCATACCTGCAAATAAGATTTCTCCTTGTTCAGTCTGCAGTAAATTGTAAGAAGAAAGATCAGTATAATTAAATGTAAAGTTAAAACTACTGTCAATATTACCGTCGCTGTAAAATCTGCTTAAGTTGGGTCTTATTCCACCTTGATCCGTAAATTGCGCCGAATCTGTTATAAATCGTCCATTATTTTGGATATAGCACAAGGTTAGACCTGAAATCTCGCCATCTTCACCAAAAGTAAAATCTATGGTTCCATCTTGATTATACCGTATTATTTTTCGAGTAAGACTAGTTTCTTGATTTAGATAATATGCATAATATTCTAAAAAACTATTATCTTCAAAAAAGTCAACTTTAACTGGAAAATCCTCTTCAATTATAAAGGATAATATTCCATCTATACCATAACTGCTGTCATATTCTCCATTATTTTTTAGCTTAACAAGCTTATTTGTTCTAATGGTTGTTTCATTATCTGTTGTAGTTATACCAAAATGAAAAATTATATCTCCATTTGGAAAGAAGTGTATATTATCTACTAAAGTACCTAATTGAAGTCCTGACCGGAAAATAACCTGGCCACTATCGCCAAAACTATTATCTCTTTCACCATTTTGTAAAAATCTACGAATAACAAATTCATTTTCACTTCCATTTTCGTTTTTCCCAATAGCTACTATATTTTCATCCATATCAAGCTGGTATGGGCGGGCAATT
>JBBSOK010000071.1:0-14828 GCA_038259825.1 Flavobacteriales bacterium | reverse complement strand
GAGCTACCCGATGCAACAATCGAAATCATAGAACCTTTAGCTGAACTTGAATGTGGCGAACGCAGTTTTAATCTTGCTTATACAGTTTTTAATAATAATAGTACGGATGTTTTACCAGCAAATACACCAATAGCGTTTTATATAAATCAGACTTTAATTGGACAAACTTCAACGCTAAATGAAATTGAAATAAATGGTTCTGAAGACGGAAATACCAACCTTTCTATCCCCCCAAACATACCACAGGATTTTATTTTAAAAGCAGTGGTTGATGATACTGGAAATGGTCAAGGTATTGTAAATGAATCTGATGAAGAAAATAATGAGGACGAGTTACCCATTCATTTAAAGATATTTCCAACAATTGGACCGCTCCAAAATCTTGAAATTTGCGATGCCGTTGGAATTGAAACCTTTAATTTTTTAAACGCATTAACCACTTTTGATATTGAAGATTTTATAACATTTCATCTCACTGAAGATGATGCACAAAATGGTGAAAACGAAATTGAAAACACAGAAGAATTTGAAAATACTGAAAATCCGCAGACCATCTTTATTCGTGTTGCTAATGAAGATTGTTTTATAGTCAATTCTTTTACTGTTGAAGTTGTTGAATGCCCTTTACCAGACGCCACAATTGCCATAACTAATAATCTAAACGCGTGCCGACAAAGAGATTTAATTATTGATTATATAGTTTTGAATACGAATGGTACATTGCCTCTGCCGGCACAAACTCCAATAGCAATTTATATTCAGGATAATTTGATTGCACAATCGCAAACGCAAAATAGTATTCCAATTGGAGGCAACGAAAATGGGATTATAACTATTACACTCAACGAAAATATCCCAGATAATTTTGATTTAAAGTTGGTTGTTGATGATATAGGAAATAGTACTGGAATTGTCGAAGAGTTAGACGAATCCAACAATAACTTCAATATTCAAATAATTTTTGGGAGTACTGCACCAATAACAGATCTTGAAGATTTAGTAAAATGTGATGTAGGTTTCGACACTGCTAGATTTGATTTAACAGCTCAAAGTTCTACTATTTTGTCAGCAAACAGTGGTGTTGTTTCATATTTTACTTCAATTGATGAAGCAATTGAAAATATAAATCCAATTGCAGATGCGGAGCAATACCAAAATACGTCAGATCCGCAAACAATTTATGTTCGATTGGAAAATGAAATTTGTTTTGCAACCGCTTCATTTTTAATTTCAACCGAAAATTGTGCGCCATTTATTCCGCAAGGCTTCTCTCCAAATGCCGATAACATAAACGATGAGTTTGAAATATCCAATCTTTTAAATATCTATGAGAGTTTTTCACTTAAACTTTTTACCCGAAATGGTAATTTGATTTTTGAAGGTAAAAACGAAGATGGTTTTTGGAAAGGAATGCCAAATACAGGCCTCTTATTAAACGGAAGCATCGTTCCCGTAGGAACGTATTATTATGTTTTAAACCTGAACGATCAACAATTTCCAGAACCTTTTATAGGCTTTGTGTATGTTAATTATTGATTTTTATTTACTGTGAAATAAAATCTGCCAGAGGTGTTTTAAATTTTTTATAAGGTTCAGCCGTTTTAAATTAAGATTGGATTGTTAGCTAAAACTACAATTTTGATTAAAATTCCATAATTCTAGCTTTCGCGTTCTCAAACTCTGACATCAAATCTTCAATAATTTTTGCAGCTGGTTTTATATCATTAATTAAACCCGCAATTTGTCCAATTTCTAGTTCGCCATCTTCTAAATCGCCTTCAAACATTCCCTTTTTAGCTCGCGCCCGTCCAAGATGTTTTATTAAATCCTCTTTTGTTGGATTTGTCGTGTAAAGTTCAACTACACTTTCGTAAAATTTATTTTTAAGTAGTCGAACAGGTGCCAATTCTTTTAATGTTAACACGGTATCGCCTTCATTCGCTTCCACCACGTGATTTTTAAAAGCTTGATGTGCGCTTGATTCTTCACTCGCAACAAAACGGCTACCAATTTGTACTGCATCTGCACCTAATACCATTGCAGCAAGCATACCACGACCAGTTGCAATTCCCCCAGCTGCAATTAATGGAATTTTAACCTTCTCCTTAACCATTGGTATAAGCGTAAACGTGGTAGTTTCCTCTCTACCATTGTGTCCGCCAGCCTCGAAGCCTTCAGCAACAACAGCATCTACTCCTGCTTCTTCCGCTTTTAAAGCAAATTTTACACTGCTTACAACGTGAACCACGGTAATTCCGTTTTCTTTTAATTTTGAAGTATATGTTTTCGGATTTCCTGCAGATGTGTAGACAATCTTTACGCCTTCTTCAATTATTATAGAAATAATCTCTTCTATATTGGGATACAGCATGGGAACATTTACACCAAATGGTTTATTTGTAGCAACTTTACATTTTTGTATGTGTTCACGTAAGACTTCAGGATACATAGATCCAGCACCAATTATACCCAATGCGCCAGCATTACTTGCAGCGCTGGCAAGACGCCAACCGCTGTTCCAGATCATTCCTGCTTGGATTATTGGATATTTTATTTTAAAAAGCTCGGTAACCCGGTTTTGCATTACTCTTTTATTAATTTAAAAGTATTGCTTTTCCCATTCGCTTCAATAGTTGCAACGTACATTCCTGATGCTAAATTTGAGACGTCAATTTTATTTCTAAGTGTAGAAATTTCAGCTCTAATCAATTGGCTACCCAAAACATTATAAAGTTTAAATGTCGCTTTATCCAACGTTTTTGGGAAAGAAATATTTATCTCACTAGAAATAGGGTTTGGATATAATGCAAATTGGCTTTCAAGTAATTGATCTTCAACACCTAATAGCTGCAAAGCTGCCAAGGCTTGAGAAAAATCTGGAATACCATAACCTTCTCTATTTGTAGGATTATTAAATCTATCTGAAGATTCTCTAATTATTTGCATAATTTCCGCATTACTTGTTTGTGGTCTCGCTTGCCAAAATGATGCTACTGCACCTGCCATAATTGGCGAAGAAAAGGATGTTCCACTTGCAAAATCTACATCACCAAACCTATTTACAATTGCGGCACCAGAACCTTTTGCCATTACATCTGGCTTTATACGGCCGTCTGATGTTGGTCCAAATGAGCTAAAACTAACATAATTACCATTAAAATCTACTGCACCAACTGTAAAACTACCAGGAGCATCTGCTGGTGTAGCTACAAAACCAAAACTGCCGCCATCATTACCCGCGCTTGTTACGTTAATCATTCCTTTTTCAAAAGCAATGTTTGAACCTCTTGCAGCAACAGTTGTTTGACCGTCTAAATCTTCATATTGATGATCATAAGCTGGATTATCGAAATCTTGATAACCCAATGATGTATTGGTAACATAAACACCTAAACTATCTGCTCGTTCTAGAGCTTCAACCCAATATGCTTCTTCTGCTGGGCTTTCTTCATTATCATCTTCGGTTATAAATAGATAATACGAAGCGTTTGGAGCTGTACCGACAAACTGATTTGGTAAGAAACCAGCGGCATCACTTACCGTGGAGGCGCCGTGGCTTCCTGTTCCATTTTCTGAAGTACTTCTTGCAACAAAATCATAACTTCCTTTATATCTTCCTTCTGCTCTTAAAGTAGCGTATGCCGGGTTTGTACTAAAATTAGGATAGCCGTTATCCATAAAAGCAACAACAATATCTTCTCCAGTAAAATCATTTTCGTGTAAAAAGTCTACAGCCAACATTGTAGTTTGATTATCTGCCTCGCCATAATTATAAACTACTCTTTCTTGGTATTCTATCTCAAATTTATCAGTTGGAGCGTTTCTTTGAAAAGATCTGTTTAAATTTTGGTTCATAAACTCAATTTCCGTAACAAAAGATAGGTTTGATAAATTATTTATGTTTGCTTGACTTCCTCGAACATAAACAGCATTAAGCCATTTGGATTTTGCTAAAACAGTTATGCCACTTGAATTGGAAACTGTTGCTTTATATGTTTCATTTAAAGGTACATCTCTGGCATCAATTAATGTGCCTTGCAATTGTTTTCTATCTAAAGCTGCTTGGGACAATATTGTAATAGGATTTGCTAAAGAACCATCTACATTTTCCTTATCTGCGAAAAAGACTAGAGCGTCTTCCTGAGCAAATGAAAATTGTGAAATAAGAATTACAAATAAGAGGAATAATTTTTTCATAGTATTTTTTTTGAAAAGATAATAAAGACAATAATTCTAAATGTCTAACTATTAATATTTTAACAATGCTAATTTTTTATTGAGTAATTTATGAAATAACACCGCTACCAATAAGTTCATCACCATTATACCAAGCTACAAATTGACCTTCGGTTATTGCGCTTTGAGGATTTTCAAAGATAACGTAAAGTCCTGAAAATGTTTTGTATAATTTACAACTTTCTAATGGTTGACGATAGCGAATTCTAGCCGTATAAGTTTTAGATTCACCTTCTTCCAAAGCTAAATCTGTACGAACCCAATGTATTTCGTGATTTTTTACGAACAAGCCATTACGGTACAAACCCGGATGGTCTTTACCTTGACCTGTGTATATTACGTTCTCTGTAACATCCGTTTCAATTACAAACAATGGTTCCTTAGTACCGCCAACAGCCAAACCCTTACGTTGACCATTAGTAAAATAATGTGCGCCAGGATGTGTGCCAACTATTTTACCATCTGTTTTTTCATATTTATATTTTGCTGAAATATTTTGAAGAAATTCAATATCTATTTCATTCGAAATTAAAGTTTCATTTCTTAAAACTTTATAATCTGTAAATCCTGAAGGAATTTCAACTATAACACCTTCTTTCGGTTTAAGCTGTTGTTGAAGAAATTCTGGCAATCTCACTTTTCCGATAAAGCACAAACCTTGGGAATCTCTTTTTTCGGCTGTCACTAAACCTTGTTCCATCGCAATTTTTCTAACTTCTGGTTTTAAAAGTTCGCCAACTGGAAATAAGGTTTTAGATAATTGTTCTTGGGAAAGTTGGCATAAAAAGTAAGATTGGTCTTTATTTGGATCTTTACCCGCAAGCAGTTTATGTATTCTTTTCTCTTTGGAATTAACTTCAACAATTTCAGTCGAAGTGCGACAATAATGTCCAGTTGCTACAAAATCAGCACCCAAATCCAGTGCAATTTTCATGAAAACATCAAACTTTATTTCGCGGTTGCATAATACGTCAGGATTTGGTGTTCTGCCCATTTCGTATTCGCGGAACATATAATCTACAATTTTTTCTTTGTATTGCTCGCTTAAATCTACTGTTTGGAAAGGAATTCCTAATTTATCCGCAACAAGCATTGCATCATTACTGTCTTCCAACCACGGACATTCATCGCTAATTGTAACGGTGTCATCGTGCCAGTTTTTCATGAAAAGACCAATAACCTCATATCCTTGTTGCTGCAACAAATACGCCGCAACACTACTATCTACACCACCGCTAAGACCGACAACAACTCTTTTTTTCATAATTGTGCAAAGATACTAAAAGGTATTACGTTTTGATTTTTTTGAATTAATCCTTTGGTCTAATTAAAGGTTTTGGAAAAGTTTCCTCCATTTCAATTTTACCATTTTTATAGTATTGCCAAAGCCCATCTTTTTTACCTTTTTTATAAAAACCTTGGATTAAAACATTGCCATTATTATCATAATAAAAGGCTTCACCTTGCAATTCGCCATTTAGATAGAACAGTTTTTTAATTAAAACACCACCTGGCGAATAGTAATTATTTGGCCCTTCCAGAACACCGTTTTTATAGTTGGACTCTTCTGTAATTTTTCCATTTGGATAATAGGTTGTAACCGTCCCGTCAAGTTTATCATTTTTGTAAAACTCACGTGTCATTACAGTTGTAGATTTTTCCGGATAATAAAGCCACTCGCCTATTCTAGCCTTGCCTATCATTTTGCCTTCGCTTACCAGTTTTCCTTTTATTGTATAATATTTAACCTCAGCAATATTATCTTTTCCGCTAAAGTTACGGACAATCATTGGCTTGTCTTTGCAAGATTCACAATAATATTTAAACTCGCCAATTTCCTTTCCATGCTCAAAAGTCCCTTCGTAGCGTAGTTGTTTGCTATTATCAAAAGTCTTTTTCCAAATGCCGTGACGCTTACCCTCGGCATCTATTTGGTTGATTTCTGATTGAGAAATCGCCGAAACCGAGGTTAATATAAGTACTAATAGATATAAGAAAGCATTTTTATTCATCGGGAACCTTTTTCAACAAACGGAGAATGTTTGTTTGTATTGAATTAAATATAGAAGTTTTCATAAAAAGTGCCAAAAACTTCAGTTGAGAAATATAAATATTGAAAAAACAGAAAAAGAATTAACAGCTATTGGCTAAATCAAATGAGATTATAATAATAAAAATTTCAGAAGAAATCCGATAGAAAATCTTCTGAAATCCTTCAATTTGATTATTTCTTTTTGCTTGCGTTTTTCTGTTGCTCAGCCTGCTCCATCATTTCAGCCATTTTCTTTTGAAATTTGTTTTGCTTTCTTGGCTTGGCTTTCTTTACCTGCATTTTAGCGTGAATTTTTTCCTCATCGATTATAAAATGCTTTATTATCAACATTATAGCAATAGTAATAAGGTTTGAAACAAAGTAGTAAAGTGAAAGTCCACTTGCATAGTTGTTGAAGAATACCAACATAAATAATGGCGATAGATACATTAGAAACTTCATATTTGGCATTCCTGGCTGTTGGTTTGCCTGCATACTTTGCCCAGTTGTCATCATCATATAAATAAAGATGGCAATGGATGCTAAAATTGGGAATAAGCTCACGTGGTCGCCATAAAATGGTATATTAAATGGTAGCTCTGCAATGGTATCATAACTAGATAAATCATCTGCCCAAAGGAAGCTTTTTTGTCTTAACTCAAAAGCACTTGGAAAGAATGTAAACAAGGCATAGAATACCGGGATTTGCAGCAATGCTGGCAAACAACCTTTCAGCGGACTGGCTCCGGCAGCATTTTGAACCTTCATAGTTTCCTGCTGAATTTTCATTGCATTGCCTTCGTGTTTCTTCTTAATTTCATCTAATTCAGGCTTTAAAACTTTCATTTTTGCCTGCGCTAAATACTGCTTGTATTGCACTGGGGACAGCAATAACTTAATTAAGATTGTAAGAACAATAATTGCTATACCTGCTGGTAAGAAAGTTCCCAAAAATCCAAATATTGGTATGATAATCCATTTGTTTATTAAACCAAAAATTCCCCAGCCCAAAGGCATTGCTTCGTCTAGATTTCTGCCATATTCCTTGAATATTCTATGGTCTGTAGGACCATAATACATATTCATATTATAGCTTAAGCCTCCAGCTTTAGGCTCAAGCAACATTTTTGCTTCGTATTGTTTTGTATAAACTGTATCTATATCTTCATCTATAACAAGATCTTGAGATTTTAATGAAACTTCTTTAAAAGGTGTATCTGTAAGCAACATACTGCTGAAGAAATGCTGGCGAAAGTTCATCCACGTTACATCCTTTTCCAACTCATCATCTTCGCCCGAAGGAGATAGTTTTGAATGTTTTTCGTCCTCATATTCATATGTTAAACGCGTATATCTATTTTCATATGAAATACTTTTAGCATGTCTAAATCCTTTTAATTTCCAATCTAAATAAATTGGTTGCGTAGTATTTAAAACATCGTCTAAACCTGTAGAAGTTACACTGAAATTAAGCATATACTCTCCCGGCTTAAGCTCATAACGATATTGAATAAAAGCACTTTCTGAAGTTTTAAGCTTCATTGTAAGTACATTTCCTTGCCTTGAAGGTTCAAAATATAAATCTTGCGTGTTTAGCGTTCTATTTTCAGCTGAAAATTGAAGGTTTAATGACGCATTATTCTCTTTTATAAGATATACGGGAATGGAATCGTAAGTTGTAAAGTTTTTAAGCTTGGCTTCTGTAATGTATCCACCTTTATTGCTGATCGTTAATTTTAAAACATCATTTTCAATAACTGTACTATTGTCCGCAGCTGAAGGTAAAGTTGAAGAATATGCAAAGGATCCTAAAGCTATTTTTAGCTTTTCATAACCTAGAGAATCTGATGGGCTTATTGGATCAACTTTCTGTTGAGCTTCTTGCAACGATATTTCATCTTTAGCTTTTGTTTCAGCCGCTGCATTTTCTTTTTCAACAAGTTCTTTCTTTGCTTTAGCTGCTTGAACTTCTTCTTCTTCGGAAGGTTTGTTTAAGTACAACATCCAAACTAAAATTCCGCCTATAAGTAAAAACCCGATTAAAGAGTTTAAGTCAAATTTTTTATTTTCCATTCTATTTCCCCTATTTCAGGGCACTTTAATTATTGCTGAAGTAAATCAGTTTTATTCAGGTTTGTTTAATGTAATTTATCTGCAGGAAGTTGCTTTCAACAATCCCGCCTATTTTATCAATGCGCCAAATTGTCTTATTTATGGGCCGAATGTTCTTGCACAGCTTTCACAAAAGCCACAAATAATGGATGCGGATTGGCAACGGTACTTTTATATTCAGGATGGTATTGCACACCCACAAACCACGGATGGTTTGGCACTTCAATAATTTCAACCAAACCTGTCTTAGGATTGGTGCCGGTAGCTTTCATTCCAGCTTCTTCTAATTGATCTTTATATTTATTATTGAATTCATATCTATGACGGTGGCGTTCGGCAATTGTACTAGACTTATATATTTTATGAGCTAAGCTACCTTCAACCAAATTACATTCCCAAGAGCCCAAACGCATTGTTCCGCCTTTGTTTATAATGTTTTTTTGATCCTCCATTAAACCAATAACAGGATCTGGAGTATTACTATCCATTTCTGTACTATTGGCATTTTTAAGGTTCAGGACATTTCGGCTAAATTCTATAACAGCCATTTGCATTCCCAAACAAATTCCTAAAAACGGCAATTTATTTTCCCTTGCGTACCTAACGGCTTCTATTTTCCCTTCAATTCCTCTTTCTCCAAAACCTGGCGCCACTAAAACACCATCTAATTTTGAAAGTTGCTTTCCAATATTGTTGGCATCAATATGTTCAGAATTTATATATTCAACCGTTACACGTACTTCATTTTCTGCACCGGCGTGAATAAATGATTCCAAAATAGATTTATAAGAATCTTGAAGTTCTACATATTTTCCAATCAATCCAATACGAACTTCGCTTTTTGGATTTTTATGACGTTGTAAAAACTGGTTCCATCTATCAAGATTGGGTCTTGTGGTATCTTCTAAATTTAATTTTTTTAATGTAACTGTATCCAAACCTTCTTCCAACATCAAATTTGGCACATCGTAAATTGTTGAAGCATCGATACTTTGTATAACCGCTTCTTCTTTAACATTGCAAAACAAAGCAAGTTTTTTGCGAAGGTCTTGAGACAATTCGTGCTCTGTTCTACAAACCAAAATATCGGCGCGTACACCGCTTTCCATCAATGTTTTTACAGAATGTTGTGTTGGTTTGGTTTTAAGTTCGCCAGCGGCTGATAGATAAGGCACTAATGTTAAATGAATTACAATTGCATTATCATCGCCAAGCTCCCATTTTAATTGTCTAACAGCTTCAATGTAAGGTAAAGATTCAATATCGCCAACGGTTCCTCCTATTTCGGTAATTACAATGTCAAAATCTCCATTGTTTCCCAAAAGCTGGATTCTCTCCTTAATTTCATTTGTAATATGTGGAATTACTTGAACAGTTTTCCCTAAAAACTCACCTCTACGTTCTTTTTCAATAACGCTTTGGTAAATTCTACCTGTGGTAACATTGTTAGCTTGAGAAGTTGGACTATTTAAAAAACGCTCGTAATGGCCCAGATCCAAATCTGTTTCAGCGCCGTCGTCTGTTACATAACATTCGCCGTGCTCATACGGATTCATCGTTCCCGGATCTATATTTATATATGGATCAAGTTTTTGAATAGTAACGCGATACCCGCGCGCTTGCAAGAGTTTTGCGAGCGATGCAGCTATAATTCCTTTTCCTAAAGATGATGAAACCCCGCCCGTAACGAAGATGTATTTAGTAGTTGCCATAGTTTTTTACTAAATTTTGGTGTACGGGATGCAAAGGTAACGGAAATAAAACGAAGTTGAAGATGAAACTGAAACTGAAATCGACTTCAAAATTGAAACCTAATGGGAATAATTAAGAAATTTAAAAACGCTCAATAAAAATAGGCGATTTTACTCTTATCCTTCCAACCGGCTTGGCTTTCATATTCAACAAAATAAACGGTTACATCTGCCTGACTTTCGTAATCTACAAAGTATAATTTTTTATCCGCTTGGCTATCGTATTTCGTAAAAAACCACTTGCCATCATTTTTTCCAGCTTGGCTTTCGTACCCTACTTTATAGACTTTTAAGTCGGCTTGACTTTCATATTTAACAACGTAAATTTTTACATCCGCCTGACTTTCATATTCAACGGAGTACACTTTTTGTGCATTTAAACCAATTGAAACTAAAAGCAGCGAAAGCAGAAAATAAGATTTATGAAAACTGGACACTCTTTTTTTCATAATACATTATGAGAATTGTATGAAGTTTACTTTTTAATCAATTTTTGAATAAGTGGTTCAAGACCGTTTAATTTTATCTCGTACATTTCCTGCATTAAGTTTCCCAATTTACCTTCTGGGAAACCTTTTTGTTTAAACCAAACGTAATAAAACTCTGGGATGTTTACCAAATACCAATCTTTATATTTTCCGAAGGGCATTTTATAGTTTGCCAATTCAATTAAATGATTTGGGTTTGGTTGTGCGCCATTATTTGTAGTCATCGTGGGCTTTTAATTGTAATGCAATAAATGTTTCCCACTCTTCTTCGGCTTTTGCTATTTTGCTGTGGTCTGTTTCTTTATCAAAACGTTTTTGCATTGTTTGCCGCTCAATTTCGTTGGCTTTGTAAATTGATTCAATTTCAGATTTTATATTTTTTGAAAATGAAGATTTATCCATTTTCTTCCGAAGCTTTCTTGCAAATAATTCTGAAATATCAAAATGAGCTTGTTCGTGGGCCAATATTTTATTGTTCACTTTACCCGGTTTAAACCACGATTTGTCTGGATGAAAAATACTTTTAACTGTAGATGTAACTGTTGTTTTATCGCCTTTTGTACTGAAAGAATAACTAAATTTAATTCCGCTATTTGTGCTGGCTACATAAAATGCAGCTATTTCCGCTGGAGCATTAAAATCTGCCCAAGTTAGTTTGCGTTCTTCAGTCCATTCTATTATATCTGCATCACTTTCAGCTGAATTTAAAAATAGTAAACAAGCCCCTACAAAAAGTTTCAATATCATCTTGGAATTTTAAACGGTTATTGCTCGGGTGCAATTTTAATGCCAATTAAATTGGATTACCTTTTCAATATCGGGATGTAAACTATAAAGAACTGGACACGTTTTGGCAGTATTTTCAAGAATTTTCTGTGCTTTTGCATCAATATTATTTGACATATTAAACGAAACTTCAATCTTTGAAATCCTTCTTGGATCGGCTGCCATTGTTTTGGTAACTATTGCTTCGCTGCCCTCCAGATTTACATTCAAATCTGCTGCTTTAATACCCATTACGGTAAGCATACAGCTGGCCAAACCGGTTGCTACGGTATCCGTTGGCGAAAATGCTTCACCTTTTCCATTGTTGTCCGTTGGTGCATCGGTTATAAATGTTGAACTAGATTTTAAGTGCTCACATTCAGTTCTTAAATTTCCTTGGTAGGTAACTTTAGCTGTTGCCATTATTCTACTGCTTCAAAGGTTAAATCGTTATTAATTTTAATCATATATGCTGCGGTGTTCTGGTAACCTGACATTGGCTGCTTGGCGTACCTGAATTTATTTTCTACATATTCGGTTACTTTCGTACCATCCGTTGCATCATACATATCATCTGCGCTTGCTAATCTAAAAATAACATCGCAGGTAATGTCAAAACCTCTAATTGCATATCTATTTGGTGGTACACCGTATTTATTTTTATAACTAACTATAAACGGTTCCCGAGAATCTATATCTATCGATTTGTTTACAGATGGATACGTTAAATTTAACTTTCCTAAATGCACATTGGAAATATCTGTAAAGTCATACGCATCGTTCTTATCGCTAGTAAATAATCTCACTTTATTTGCAGCGGAAGAATAGGTTAACGATCGTACAACACTACTAACAAGCGAAGAACTTGATGATTCTAAAACCACCCAATTATTTTTTCCTGAAACAAAATTGGCAGAAATATCCGAAGCATTTACATATCCATTACCGCGCGGACTTACAATTTTAGCATCTGGCAGAGCCGCAACTAGCATATCTTTTTCTTTTGAAAATTTTGAATCTGCAACAATAATAATATTAGCCGAACTTTGATTTTTCACCAAAAATGAAATTAATGTACTGGTCAATAAATCCTGTGTTGGCAGCGTCTGAAATAGATTTGAAGACATTTTAATTTCTCGATTACTTAAAGGCGAAAAAATTGGAATATCATCATTCTTTAGCAACGAAGCTGCTATTTCCACGTTTTTTTGAAGTAGTGGGCCAATTACTGCATCTACATTTTTAAAATCTTTACCGTTGATTATACTTTCAGTTTTTGAATCGCTTTTTTCCGTATCGTACACGTCAATATTTACAGAAATTCCTTTATCCTTTGCAAATTCTGCCGCCATTAAAACACCGCTGTAAAAATCTAAAGCCACACGTAGCGTTGGATCGCTTTTAATTAAATCGCTATCTGCTGTTCTTCCTGCTGCAAAAGGAAGCATTAATGCAATATTTTTTTTCGACTTGTTTACTATATTTTTAGATAAGTCTATATTTTGAATGTTTTCCGAAGAAACACCTTTTCCGATTTTTGGTATTTTTAAAACCATTCCATCTTTAAGTCCATCTTTTGCATACGGATTTAAGTCTACAATCTGTTCTTCAGTCAAGCCAAGCTTCACTTTTAAACGATAAAATCCTTCTTTTGGTTGAACTTCATAAAATTCAAACTTATCTTCATCTACCAAAGATTCTTTTACAACTTGGTCCTCTGGCACAACAATTACTTGATTTACTTGAAGTGTTTCAGAAAGCTCAGGATTCAATTTCTCTAAATCTGCAACGCTGATTCCAAATTTTCTTGCAATTCCAAATTTTGTTTCTTTTTCAGCTACAGAATATCTTTTTGTTCCTTGTTGTAAAGGATTTTCGTTCTCCTTAATTATATCGTCCTTAGATTTTTTTAAACTAACTGGAATTATAATTTTGTCCCCTTTTTGAAGTTCGGCTGAATAAAGTTGCTTGTTATATTTCTTTATATCTTCTATCGCCACATTATATTCCTGCGAAATGCTGAACAATGTTTCCTTTCTTTTAACTTTATGCTCCTTTAATTGAACTTGTTGATTACTAATAATAGTTGTTGAAGCTGTTGGCAAAACTAAAACTGTACCCACACCAACACTTTCTTTGGCAGTTGGATTTAATCTGTATAAATCGTCAATATTAATTCCATAGGTTTTTGAAATACTAAAAGCGGTTTCCCCCTTTTCCACTTTGTGGGTGCGGTATTGTTGCTGTGCAGCTGTGCCACACCCCAAACTCAGGAATCCAATGGCTATTAGATATATTAGGTGTCTCATTTTCAAAATCGGGATGTTTTTGTTTGTGTTGTGTGTTTCAGGTTTCTTGTTTTAAGTTTAGCGTTATTTAGAAACAAATCTTATGTTGTCTAATCTCGCAACTCAAGTCTAAAATCTTATTTCATTATTTACTCCCACTCTATAGTAGCGGGCGGCTTACTGCTTATATCGTACACTACTCTATTAACGCCTTTTACTCGATTAATTATATGGTTACTTGTTTCTTGCAAAAATTCGTACGGTAAATTTACCCAATCTGCCGTCATACCATCCGTACTTTCTACGGCTCTTAAAGCTACAACTTTTTCATACGTACGTTCGTCGCCCATAACGCCAACGCTATTTACAGGTAATAAAATAGCGCCTGCTTGCCAAACTTTATCGTAAAGGTCCCACTCGCGCAAACCATTGATAAATATAGCGTCAACCTCCTGTAAGATACGAACTTTTTCAGCAGTTACATCTCCTAAAATACGGATTGCCAATCCTGGACCCGGAAAAGGATGTCTTCCTAAAAGTGTTGCTGAAATACCCATTTCTGCTCCAACTCTTCTTACTTCATCTTTAAAAAGCATACGTAATGGCTCTACAATTTTAAGCTTCATAAAATCTGGCAAACCACCAACATTGTGATGACTTTTAATAGTAACCGAAGGTCCGTTAACCGAAACACTTTCAATAACATCTGGATAAATTGTGCCTTGTGCTAGCCAATGGACATCTTCCACCAAATGCGCTTCGGCATCAAAAACCTCTATAAAAGCGTTGCCAATTGCTTTTCGTTTTCTTTCTGGATCGCTTTCATCTTTTAAAGCATCCAAAAATCTTTTTGAAGCGTCAACGCCTTTAACGTTTAGACCCATATGTTTATATTGATCTAAAACACTGTCAAACTCATCTTTTCTTAGCAGTCCATTATTTACAAAAATGCAGTACAAATTCTTGCCGATAGCTTTATGCAATAAGGTTGCAGCAACTGTGCTATCTACGCCGCCGCTTAAACCTAGAACAACTTTATCGTCGCCAACTTGCTCCTTTAAAGCAGCAACAGTTGTATCAACAAAAGCAGCCGGTGTCCAAGTTTGTGCAACACCTGCAATTGTTACTAAAAAGTTTTCAAGTAATTGTTTTCCAT
>JBBSOK010000070.1:0-14996 GCA_038259825.1 Flavobacteriales bacterium | reverse complement strand
TGACTGTACAGATTTCATTGGCGCAAGAAAAGCAAATTTCAGGAACGGTTAGCGACGATAATGGTATTCCATTATTAGGAGTTAACATTCTCGTTAAGGGGACCGCAACAGGAACCCAAAGTGATTTTGATGGAAATTACAGCATAACTGCAAGCCAAGGACAGACTTTGGTATTTAGTTATGTTGGATTTACTGAAAAAGAAGTGCCAATTGGCGCAAGTAACAATATTAATGTAAGCCTTAAGCAAGGTGAAGCGTTAAATGAAGTTGTAATTACTGCACTTGGTGTAAGCCGTGAGAAAAAATCTATCGGTTATGCCGTGCAAGATTTAGACAGTGAAGTAATAAACGAAACCCGACCTACTAACGCACTTACGTCTTTATCTGGTAAGGTTGCTGGTGTAAATATTTCTGCACCAACAGGTGGTTTAGGTGGTTCTACGCGTATTCTTTTAAGGGGTGCGGCTTCTGTAACAGGAGAAAACAGACCACTTATAGTTGTAGATGGTATTCCGTTAGACAATAGTAATTATAACTCAACAGCTGCGCAAAATGGTGGCGGTGGTCGTGATTATGGTGATGCTTCTTTTGACATTAACCCTAACGATGTGGAAAATGTAAGTGTACTTAAAGGTGGTGCTGCTGCTGCACTTTATGGCTCAAGAGGATCAAATGGTGTTATTTTAATTACAACTAAATCTGGTAAGAAAGGCAAATCCTCTGTTACAGTAAATTCTGGAGTTACTTTCGACAACGTTAATGTTCTCCCTAAAATCCAAAAATTATATGGAGGTGGCGCTGGTAATCCAGGCACTTTCGAGCAGTCTGGTTTTGGAACTACAACAATTAATGGTACTGAATTTAATGTTGCAGACTTTGCAACAGACGAATCTTGGGGCCCGGCTTACGATCCAAATACATTAGTTTTACAATGGGATAATTTAGATCCAGAGTTTCCTTCAGATTTCCTAAACGCAAGACCTTGGATGTACCCTAAAAATGATAAAGATGATTTCTTTAATACTGGTGTTACTGTTCAAACTGGTTTAGCATTTACTCAAGGATCAGAAAACTCGAGTATGAGACTCTCAATAAATAATTCTCAGCAGGAAGGTATAGTTCCGAATTCGAAATTAGACAGAACCACTGTTGCGTTTAATGGAAACTCACAACTTAACGAACGTCTTAAGATTAATGCGGGTGTTAATTTAACTATTACAGATGGTTTTAATAGACCAGCAACTGGTTATACCGGTGAAGGAGTTGTACAGCAATTGTATCAATTTGGTCAAACTCAATTAGATTACGAGCGTCTTAAAAACTATTTATTGCCTAACGGTTCACAAAGACCTTGGAACAGAGTTTCTGTAGAAGATGGATCACCATTATATTCAGATAACCCATATTGGACTTTAAATGAAAATATTTCGACTGATAAAAGAACTAGAGTTTATGGTAATTTTGGAGGACAATATAACTTTACCGATAATTTTTACGCGATTGCAAATATTTATTTAGATACTTATAATTTGAGAATTACTAGTCGTAGAGCGGTTGGTTCTGTAGATCCGTCTTTCTACTCAAATGCTGATAGACAATTTCAGGAAATTAACTATGAAGGAAGATTACATTATGACGGAAGTTATCTAGATGACAAATTAACTTTAAATGCTTTTGCAGGTGTAAACAGAAGAGATAATGAATTCCATAGAGCAACAGTTGAAACTCAAGGTGGCTTAGCAGTTCCTAATCTTTATACATTAGCAAATTCAAATGATCCAATCCTTGCAACCCAATTTGATACTAGAAAAAGAATAAATAGTGTTTTTGGATCTGCTTCATTTGGTTATGATGGAATATTATTTGTTTCTGGAACTTTCAGAAATGACTGGTCATCCACATTAAACGCTAATAACAACTCGTATTTCTACCCATCGTTAAATGGTAGTTTTGTATTTAGCCAATTATTAGATGCAAACTGGTTAAGTTTTGGTAAGCTTCGTGGAGGTTGGGCTAGTGTTGGTAGTGATACCGATCCAAACCAATTGGTGGATGTTTTTGCAGCAGGCCCTGTTTTTGGTGGTGTAATACAATACCAAAATCAATCAAGGAAATTAAATCCGGATTTAACTCCTGAATTTAATGACACTTGGGAAGTAGGTCTTGAAATGTCTTTCTTCAACAGAAGGTTAGGTTTCGATCTTACATATTATGACTCGGTAACATCAGACCTTATTACAGATGTAAGTTTAGATCCTGCAACAGGTTATTCACCAATTGCTACAAATGGCGGTAAATTGTCTAATAAAGGTATTGAAGCTTTAGTAACTATAAGCCCAATTCGTACTGATAACTTTAATTGGGATTTTACATTCAACTTTTCAAAGAATGAAAACGAATTACTTGAATTACTTCCAGGCGTTGAATCTCTTCAAATAGCATCATACCCTTTTAATGGCGTTACGTTAAATGCGGTAGTTGGTGAGTCTTATGGTCAAATTAGAGGTACAAACTTTATTTTTGATTCAGCTGGAAACAAAGTAGTTGGAGCAAATGGTCGTTACCTAGAGACACCAAATGTTGAGAATCTTGGTTCTGTTCTTCCAGATTACAACATGGGTTTCAGAAATAGCATTGATTATAAAGGTATTAAATTAAGTGTATTAGTTGATGTTCAAGAAGGTGGTGTATACAGATCGTTAACAAACATTTGGGGTCATTACTCTGGAATTTTAGAAGAAACTGCTGCTAATAACATTCGTGTTGACGGTATTATTAATCCAGGCGTTACTGGAGATGTTACATTTAATGATGATGGAACCTATACAGTTAGCAATACAGCTACAAACACAACTGCAATTCCTGCGCAAAGATGGGGTCAGGACTATTTCCTTGGAAACGATGCTCAGAATGTTTTTGACGCAAGTTATGTAAAATTACGTGAGGTAAGCTTAGGATATACTTTACCTAGAAAAGTAGTCGGAGATTTAGCTGATGTTACAATTTCTGTTTTTGGAAGAAACTTAGCAGTTTGGGGATTAGCTAATGACAATTTTGATCCAGAATCTACAACAGGTGGTAGTGGTAACATTCAAGGTTCAGAAGGTGGCGCATTACCAGCAACAAGATCAGTAGGATTTAATGTAGAATTAAAATTTTAAGAAATTATGAAAAGAATATTTTTAATAGCGCTTTCATTTACAGCTTTCGCAATAACAACATCTTGCGAAAATGAATTGGAAGATATAAACACAAATGTTAATCAACCTGACTTTGTATTGCCAAATCAGATTTTTAACAGCGCAACAAAACAGTTAACAGATTTTTCTCGCGATGCATTCAACCTAGGTAGATTAGACTTAAACTGGATGGAATATTGGGGACAAACTGCATATGCTGACGAAGACAGATATTTATATCGCGAAACCTCTGCACAGAGCATCTATACAAATTCATACCTAGTAGCGACTGAATTTAAATCTATTATAGAACTAAATGTAGATCCAGTAACTGCTCCTATTGTAGCTACTGTTGGAAGCAATGATAATCAAATTGCTGTATGCAGAATTATGTTAGCATACATATTCAGCGACCTTACAAATTTCTTCGGTGATGTTCCTTATTATTCATTTGGAAATGACAACCCAAATTTTCAAGCTTTACAAATTGATGAGTTTAAATCTCCCGTTTTTGCAAGTTCTGAAGAAATCTATGTAGATATTCTTAAAGAATTAAGAGAGTCAGCTGATTTATTAGATGTAAGCGAAGAAGTTTATATAGGTGGGGCTGGAGATAATGTCTTTGGTGGTGATGCAACAAAATGGAAAAAATTTGCAAATAGTTTAATACTTAGAATAGCAAATAGATACCGTAGTACAGATGCAGGATTAGCCAACGGTGCTATTGTAGCCGCAGTTGCTTCTGGAGTAATGGAAGGCAATTCAGACAACGCTGCACAAGCATACGAAACTGGAGATACAAATGCCTCTCCATTTTGGAGAGCTTTTATAGCTCGTACAGATTTTGCAGTTGCTGCACCTTTTGTAAACTTATTAAAAGGAACAACTGGAGATTATGGTTTTGATCCTCGCTTATTTGAAATGGTTGCTCCAAAAGCAGCTAGCATTGGTTCAGTTAAATCAGATTCATACACTATTAGCGATAATCCAGATGATTATCAAGGTATCCCTTACGCTTTCCCTGTGACTAACTTATTACCACGTACTACTTATTCTTTTATGAGCAGCAAGGTTTTAAGACCTGATTACAATGTAATTTTAATGGAGTATGCTGAAGTTCAATTCCTGCTTTCTGAAATTAATAATTGGGATCAAACATTCTATGAAAATGGTGTTCGTGCATCAATGGATAAGTGGGGTGTTTCAGGTGAAGATCAAGATACTTTCGTAGCAGGCTTGCCACCAGCAAATCCTGAACACGTTATAACTCAGAAGTACGTTGCACTATATATGCAAGCACACGAATCTTGGTCTGAATATAGAAGAACTGGCTTCCCTGATACAGATATTTTATTCTTACCTGGTGAAAGTTTTACATTACCAGCTGATCAAGCTGCCGCAGCTGAAATAGAAACTTATACTTTTGATGCTGCTGATGGTTCTACTGATCTTCCATTTAGATTACGTTATCCTCAAACATTACAAACCTTAAATGGTGCTAATCTGGCAGCAGCAATAAGCAACTTACCTAACGGTGACACTATTTTAAGCAAATTGTTCTGGGACAATAACTAGTTTACATTTTATTATAAATTCAAAAACCGCCTCAAGAGGCGGTTTTTTTATTACAAGAATTTAAAAGCAACCTATTCTTTTTCCCTTCCCTCTCCTTTAAATTCCTGGGAGTTATTTTTAAACAATACATTGAATGTTGTCAGGCTTCCATAACAACGCGTAATGTATTGTTGTAGATCTATTTTGTCAACTTCCTCTAATGATTTGCTTGCATTTATTTTTTGTTCCATTACACGAAGTCTATCGCGTAACATTACAATTTTGTGAAAGAATGTATCAATAGGTATTTCCTTATTAGATAAGTTTGTATCTTTTGGTTGTAAGATTATTGTTCCATTTTTAAACTTTTCTGCAATTGGAACTATTTCTGAAATATCGCTCCATTTTCTTAACAACGTCCTTAGAGAATCCTCCACTTCAGAAAAGCTTATTGAATCTACTTCATCTTCAGTAGCGTCAATGATATCAAATTTGTCATCAATGGGTATTGTTTCTAATCCGTTTTCAATAAATGTAATCCAATACATTTTAGAGTTCACATTTGTTACAACTCCTTTACCATATTGCGGATGATCAATTCTTGACCCAATTCCTAATATTTGTTTCATATGAAATTTAATTTTATAGATTAAAAAAATCCAACACATATTTCATTGTTGGATTTTCAAAGTTAAAAATTACTCTGTACTTTGTTGTAATAATAATTTGAGTTGAAATTAAACTTTCAAATCTCCTTCTACTCCTAAATCTTGTTGCTTTCCAGTTACTGCACCTACGCCCATTTTTAACAAGGATACAATTTTACCGTTTTTAGGCTCCCAATAGTGCGCTTCTTTCGGTGATATTTTTAATGCAGATACATTAGGATCATCAACACCATCAAACCAAGTATCGTCTGTACTTCCGTAAAGTTCTTTTATAATCGACTTATCCAAAACAATTGCTGCACTTGCATAAACACACAAAAATTGCATATCGCCCGGTTTAGAATAGTTCAATAAGACATTACTGTCTATTTCAATATTTTTATTGTGGTCGCTAGAACGGCCACTTAAAAACCATATATTCCCTAATTCATCAACCTTTTTTGTGCTCATTGGAATTGTATGGTATGGCGGAGCATTAAGGTTTGACGTAAACATTGCAAAATCAATAGATTCTGCTAATTCTTTCAATTTTGATTTTGCTTCTTCTGAAAATAGATTTTCTTGGCTCATAGTATTTTTGTTTATATTTTAAAGGTCGCAAAATTCTTTATAAGATAATTATCTAAAATTTTAAAGTTTAGTTAAAAACGTGAAGATCTTTAACTAATGACGTTTTGATTATCTGTTATTAAAGATTAGATGCATCATACAATTTGTTACTTTTGAACCTTAATTTATAAAAATGAACTTAAGAAAACTACTAATAATAAGCCTTCTCCTAATCTATAATATAGGTATAACGCAAAATTCTAAAGTTGAAACGAAAATTTTGAATTCAATTGATAGAAATACTGAAGAGGCTATTGTTCTTCTCAAAAAAGCAGTCAATATAAACAGCGGCACATTAAACTTTGATGGCGTTAAAAAAGTTGGCGAATTATTTAAAATTGAATTTGACAAATTAGGTTTTGAAACGGAATTAACTAATGGCGAAGCCTACGGACGTGCCGGTCATTTAATTGCAAAACGTGAAGGCAAAAAAGGACCAAAATTTTTATTGATTGGCCATTTGGATACTGTTTTTGAATTGGACAGCCCATTTCAAGAGTTTTTAATGCTTGATGACACAATGATTAAAGGACCCGGCATTGCCGATATGAAAGGAGGCGATGTAATTATAATCTTAGCAATGAAGGCTTTAAAAGAAGCTGGTGTTCTAGAAAATATGTCCATAGAAATAATAATGACAGGCGATGAGGAAAAAAGTGGTTCTCCAATTGAGTTATCTAAAAAGGATTTAATTGAAGGAGCAAAACGTGCGGATATTGCACTAGGCTTTGAAAATGGAGACAATAATCCAAAAACGGTCGTAGTTTCCAGAAGAGGATCATCAGATTGGAAACTTACCGTAACTGGAAAGCCATCCCATTCGTCACAAATATTCACTGATGAAATTGGTGCGGGTGCAATTTATGAATCCTCTCGAATTTTAAATGAATTTTATTTACAGTTGTCTAAAGAACAAGACCTAACATTCAATCCAGGATTTATTATTGGCGGCACAGATTTAAATCTTAACGAAGATCAAACCGGCGGTAGTGCATTTGGTAAAAATAATGTAGTGGCCCAAAAGACGATTGTTCACGGAGATATTCGTGCTGTTTCTCCCCAACAATTGAATAAAGCAAAAGAAATAATGAATGAAATAGTTTCCAATAATTACCTGAATACAAATGCCGAATTAATTTTTAATAATGAAGGTTATCCACCATTGGCGAAAACGGATGGTAATCAAAAATTGCTAAACCACTATAACCAAGTAAGCCAGGACTTAGGCTTTGGAAGTATTAAAGCGGTAAATCCAAGGAATGCCGGCGCAGCAGATATATCATTTACATCGGGATATGTAGATATGGCATTAGACGGCCTTGGATTAACTGGCGGCTCCGGAGACCATACAATTGAGGAAGTGGGTAACCTTGACACAATAGCTATACAAGCAAAAATTACTGCTATTTTAATGTACCGCCTCATAAACGAGAGCAAATAAAAAAGTCCTGCAAACTGCAGGACTTTTTTATTTTTGTGACCTCGAAGGGATTCGAACCCCCAACCATCAGAGCCGAAATCTGATATTCTATCCAGTTGAACTACGAGGCCATTATATTTTAAGAAAGTCTAGCCTTCACTATTGTAGATATCGTCTTTCCGTCTGCTTTTCCAGCTAACTTTTCATTTGCCATCCCCATAATCTTTCCCATATCTGCCATTGAAGATGCTCCAGTTTCTTTGATTAATTCATCAATTAACGTTGCAACTTCATCTTCGCTTAACTGCTTAGGCAAAAATTGCTCGATAACTTCAGCTTGCGCCAATTCTGGTTCCGCCAAATCATTTCTGCCTTGTTCCATATAAATAGCTGCGCTGTCCTTACGCTGCTTCACTTGCTTTTGCAATATTTTTATTTCCTCTTCTTCTGTAATTTCAGCTTTTGAGCCTGTTTCTGTCTGTGCCAATAACAAAGCAGATTTAACCGCACGTAAAGCCTCCAACGTTTGCGCGTCTTTTGCTTTCATCGCTGTTTTCATTGCGTCCATTACCTTTTCTTGAAGCGTCATTTTTATGTGAATTTAATTGAATTGCGAAGATACTTAAATCTAAATTTAAAATTGATTTGCGTTTATAAAGTTTCTTTTCAATTTAAAAATATAGTATTTATAAAGTGATAGTTACGAAGGATCAATTAACTTTTTAAAACTGAAAAAGCCCGAAGTTATTTAAAACATTCGGACTTTCAGCTATTAGTGTTACAGCAAAGTTTTAAATATTAGTCTACATTATCGTGTAGATATGAATTGTTTTTTCTCAACTCGATAGTGTCATCATTTGTATTTACAGATGTTCGTGAAAGATTACTTCCATCATTTTTTTTGTTTTCTAAATCTATACCCATTCTTTTATATGCGGGTTGTTTTTCAATTTCATCAACATTACTATTACTATTTCTGAATTTGTAATTAAAATCCTTCATTTTTTGACGACGCTCTTCCGTTCTATCTTTTAATAACTGTGAAATTGGAGAATTCATTGGATCTATTGGACCAGTATGAACTTCCTCATCTGTTTTAGTAGCTGGTTTTGTGGCACGCTCAAAAACAATTTCTTCTTCTTCGGAATTATTAACTTTCTTAGGTTTAGCGCTGTTCAACATATTTTCAACTTCTTGATAGTCATCTAAACTATAACGCTTTACTTGTCCATCTTTTTGTTCGGTAATTGGTATTATTTCAATAGCATCACGTACTTCGATATTTTCGGCTCTTACTTTTGAGTGAAAAGTTTCTTCATCTTCATCTTCAAATTGTTCTGATTTTTGTTGAGAAACAGTTTTGTTTATCGGCCAATCAAACATTAACATTTGGTCTTCTTCTTCAACCACATTACTTTTAGGCTGTTTTACTTCAATTTTTTCTTCTTCAACATCACTCTCAGCAGAAATAATAACGAAATCATGAACATCTATATTCCGCACATCCATAGGCTGAAACTGAGATAAGTCTTTACCAGAAATCTGCTCATATATAACATCTATATTTTTCAACAATTGTGATGTTTCAATATAACCTTCAAAAGGAATTTCTTTTGGCTCTTGAACCATTGTATTGTTAAAGGTTGGCTTTGAGAATGTTCTCTTTTGAGGAGCCTCATCTTCCTCAACATCAAATAAAGTGTGCTTTACAATCGGTTTTTCCGTTGCTTCTGTTGCTTTTGAAGCAGAAAAAGTAGTTGGGCTTGCCGTTGCTTTTGGGGTTAAAACCTGCTCTGCACGTTGTTCATCCTCAAGTGTATGTATTATCTTTTTGGTTTCTGTGTTAACGATTTCATTCTGTTGTTCAACATTAAAACCCGTTGCAATAACTGTAATTGCTATGGAGCCATCCAAACTTTCGTCCTCGCCAACGCCCATAATAATATTGGCACTGTGTCCAGCTTCAGTTTGAATATAATCACTCACTTCACCTATTTCATCTATCGTAATTTCCTCTTTGCCAGAAACAATAAGCAACAGTACATTTTTGGCACCTTTAATTTTGTTGTCGTTCAACAAAGGTGAATCTAATGCTTTTGAAATAGCAACGTGCGCACGTTCGTTACCGCTTGCAGTGGCGCTCCCCATAATTGCAGTACCGCTATTTGCTAATACTGTTTTAGCATCTCGAAGGTCAATGTTTTGAGTATAATGGTGTGTAATTACCTCGGCAATACCACGAGCAGCTGTAGCAAGTACCTCATCCGCTTTTGAAAAACCGGCTTTAAAACCAAGATTTCCATAAACTTCACGTAATTTATTATTATTTATAACAACCAACGAATCTACACTAGCACGTAAATTTTCCACACCAATTAGCGCTTGGTCGTTCCGCATTTTTCCTTCAAATTGAAACGGAATTGTAACAATACCAACGGTTAAAATGTCCATATCCCTAGCCATTTGGGCAATTATTGGAGCAGCACCTGTGCCAGTACCGCCACCCATACCGGCAGTGATAAAAATCATTTTTGTGTTTGCAGTTAGCATGTTTTTAATTTCCTCCATGCTCTCAACCGCACTCTGCTCCCCCACTTTTGGGTTTGCACCTGCGCCAAGACCTTCAGTAAGCGAAAGACCGAGTTGAATTTTGTTAGGCACCGGACTATTTTCCAATGCTTGTGCATCTGTATTACAAATTACAAAGTCTACACCTTTTATGCCTTGGCTAAACATATGATTAATTGCGTTACTACCGCCCCCACCTACACCAATAACTTTAATTACGTTGGATTGGTTTTTCGGCAAATCGAAGGATATATTGTCGAATTCTGTTTTGCTGCTCATTGTGCTAGTTGTTTAATGTTATTTTCTTATTTGAACCACTTTTGTGGTCCTTTATATTTTTTTACTAAAATGCAATAACGGATTTTTAAAACCTGATTAATATATTATTCAGCGTTATCTAAAAAGTCCTTAAATTTTTCTGCCCATTTATCGAAAAATTTTCTTCTTTCTTTTGGGTTTTCATCTACGCTTTCGTCTTCAACGATTTGCTGGGTCTTTGTGCCTTCGTTATTCTCTTCGGCTACTTTTTCTTCAACATCGTCACTATTGTCAAAATGCTTCATTAAAGTTGGCTTCTCTCTGCTCTGTAGGCTGTTTAAAACCAAACCAACTGCTGTTGCATACATTGGGCTTGTAGTTTCTGGATCGCTATCTCCGGCCAAATGCTCATTTGGATAGCCAATTCTTGTATCCATTCCCGTTATATATTCTACCAACTGTTTTATGTGCTGCAATTGTGCACCACCACCTGTTAATACAATACCTGCAATTAATTTTTTCTTTTGCTCTTCGTGTCCGTAATTTTTAATTTCGAGATAAACCTGTTCAATAATTTCAATTACTCTGGCATGAATAATTTTTGAAAGATTTTTCAGAGTAATTTCTTTAGGTTCGCGACCTCTTAATCCTGGAATAGAGACAATTTCATTATCCTTATTTTCACCTGGCCAAGCTGAGCCGAATTTTATCTTCAGTAATTCTGCCTGCTTTTCAATAATAGAACAGCCTTCTTTAATATCTTCAGTGATTACATTTCCACCGAAAGGAATTACTGCTGTATGACGAATAATTCCATCTTTAAAAATTGCCAAATCCGTTGTTCCGCCTCCTATATCAATTAACGCAACGCCTGCTTCTTTTTCTTCTTGGCTAAGAACTGCATTTGCAGATGCCAAAGGCTCCAGCGTTATACCCGAAAGCTCCAAACCGGCACTTTTTACACAGCGACCAATATTTCTTATTGAAGAAACCTGACCAACAACAACGTGAAAATTAGCCTCCACGCGGGCACCATACATACCAATTGGCTCTTTTACCTCTGCCTGTCCGTCTATTTTAAAATCCTGTGGCAATACGTGGATAATCTCTTCTCCCGGAAGCATAACTAATTTATGAACCTGGTTACAAAGTCTTTCAATATCTCCTTCATCTATTACCTCGTCACTATTGGGTCTGGTTATATAGTCGCTATGCTGTAAACTTCTTATATGTTGCCCAGCTATACCTACTACCACATCTTTTATCTTCATTCCCGACGCTGTTTCGGCATCTTGAATAGCTTGCTGTATACTTTGTATCGTTTGCGTAATATTATTAACAACACCTCGGTGCACACCCAAACTTTTGGCTTTTCCAATGCCCAAAATTTCCATTTTGGAATATTCGTTCTTCTTCCCTACCATTGCGACTATCTTAGTCGTACCGATATCCAATCCTACTGCTATGTTGTCGTTTTTCATACGCTACTATTAATGGTCTTTTATAAAT
Organism: Flavobacteriales bacterium; assembly: GCA_038259825.1. Classification (GTDB taxonomy): domain Bacteria; phylum Bacteroidota; class Bacteroidia; order Flavobacteriales; family Flavobacteriaceae; genus JBBSOK01. Next base: position 3,231 of record JBBSOK010000070.1, on the reverse strand, counting down.
TTTCGACCTTTTTCTGCTGATAATTAATTAATCAACAGTATCCCACTTTTTAATTGAATGAAAAAAATTTATTCCCATTCACTAAATTTATTTTTTCACTGCTACAACTTGTGATTCAAATTGTAAATTGATCCGTTTGTAAATATCTAAGATGCTGTCGTTTTTAGTCTTCGCATAAAAGGCTTTAAAATTTTGAAACTTTTTTTCCAAGGCTTTTGGCTTTCCAATAAAAACGTCGAAATTTTGATTTCTTAACTTTAAGGACATTGAACCATCTGCATATTCCTCAATACCAATTACGCTGGTTTTCATAAATTCATCTTCATTTATCTTATGCAAAACGGGCGTAACTTCGGCAAAATTTGTTTTTGATTTTCCACTTATCAACGGTACTCTTTCTGAATAAATATCTGAAAGAGGCATAACCTTTCCATCTGCGTCTAAATAAACATCTGGTGATCCAGAAATTCTGCCGAGTGGTTGTCGTTGTTCAATCTTGGCGCCCAACGTACCATCAATTGTTATAAAAACCTGAGCATCACGAACCATAGGGTTTTCAATGAGCCGCTGTTCCAATTCCTTCAAAACTAAAGTTTCTTTACCTATGTTCTTAACGTTGCCGTTACTTTGTATCAACAATTTATTAACTGTATTTACGGTGATAAACGGGCTGGAATCGTTAATAAACTCAACCTCTACATCTTTAATATTTCTCGCCTCATTACGTTTTTTACTGAAGCTGAAAAGAAATATTACAACTCCAATTAAAAGCACAAATTTTATAAATATCCATTTAATTTTCATCGCTCAATATTTTAGTTATTTGTGCAACTTCTGCACCAATATCACCTGCGCCAACCAATAATTTGATACGGCAATTTGATTGTAATAAAACTTCTGGCAAAACAGATTTAAAAACCAATCGCTTTTTATCAGAAACCACTTGATCCAAAAGCCATTGCGAAGTTATGCCTTCAATAGGCTCTTCTCTTGCTGGATAAATGTCCAGCATTATGACTTCATCAAATTGTGAAAGGCTTTTTGCAAATTCAACAGCAAAATCCCGGGTTCTACTAAAAAGATGTGGTTGAAAAACAATAAGTTTCCGGTCATTTGGATACATCTCGTTTACCGCTTGGGCCAAGGCATCAATTTCAGTTGGGTGATGCGCGTAATCGTCTATTAAAACGAGTGTATCCGTTTTAATCTTATACGAAAATCTTCGCTGAACACCTGTAAAGTTGGATAATGCACTGCCAATTTTATCTTTTGGAGCGCCTGCTAAAAGTGCCATTCCAATTGCCATAACGGCATTTTTCAAATTGTGATGACCTGGCAGATTAAACTCTAAATTTTCTAAAGTTGAGTGGGGTGTTTTTAAATTGAATTTATATTTTCCATCTTCAATACTAATATTGGTGGCCATATAATCTGCAGCTTCGTCAATTCCAACCGTGCGACCATCAATTGGCAGACTCAATGAAATTAAAACTTTAGATTCATCTTCAACTAATTCTGAAAATTCCCTAAACGCTCCAGCAATGGTTTCACTATCGCCATAAATATCCAAATGATCGGCATCCATTGATGTTACGCACGCAATATCTGGCTGAAGTTGTAAAAAACTTCTATCAAATTCATCTGCTTCAACAACAGTAATTTCGTTGCCTTTATAAATAAAATTTGAATTATAATTTTCTGCAATTCCACCTAAAAAAGCAGTTACAGGCATTCCAGTTTCGGCTAGTAAATGTCCTAAAATGGCTGAAGTTGTAGTTTTTCCGTGCGTTCCTGCAACGGCCAAACACAATGAGTTTCTCGTTATTTCGCCTAACAAGGCTGCACGTTTTATAACTTGATATTCTTCTTTAAAAAAGTGATTTAATATTGTGTTTCCCTTTGGAATTGCTGGTGTGTAAACAATTAATGTATTTTCTTTATTTTGAATTTCAATTGGAAGTTTTACAACATCGTCTTCAAATGAAACTGAAATTCCTTCTTCAACTAACGCTCTCGTTAATTCAGTTGAAGTTTTATCATAACCAAAAACGTGCTTGCCCTGCATGTTGAAAAAACGCGCCAACGCACTCATACCAATGCCGCCAATGCCGACAAAGTAATAGTTTGATATGTTTTGATTATTTTTCAATATTTTAAAATTTTGAATTATCTTTTTAATAATTTTTCTATTTCATCTACAATATCCTTTGTAGCATTTGGTTTTGCTAACTTTTTAATGTTTTCTGATAAAGTATTTTGCAACTTTTCATCATTTAGCAAATCTTTAAATTGCTTTTTAAAGTCGTTTTCCAATGCGCTTTCTGCCAACAAAATCGCCGCATTATTATCTGTAATTGATTTTGCATTTTTTGTTTGATGATCTTCCGCCACATTGGGCGACGGAATAAAAATTACTGGTTTGCCAACCAAACAAAGTTCAGAAACCGAAAGCGCACCACTTCTTGAAATAACAAAATCTGCTGCGGCATATGCCAAATCCATTCTGTTCAAAAATGAAAAGATCTGTATATTTTCAGTTGCTAAATGTTTGTAAGCTTCTTCATATTGCTTTCCACATTGCCATATTACTTGTACATTCAATTCTTCAAAAAAACTTTTATTTGCTTCAATTAATTGATTAATTCTTCTTGCGCCTAAACTTCCGCCAAGAACTAATAATGTTTTCTTTCGTTCATTCAACTTAAAAAACTGAATTGCTTCAACTCTCTTTTCAGAAATATCAACCAAATCTTGGCGAACAGGATTTCCGGTTAATTTCACCTTTTCAGCGGGAAAAAATTTTTCCATTCCTGAATAAGCTACACAAATTTTCTTCACTTTGGTAGCCAACCATTTGTTAGTTACGCCTGCATAACTGTTTTGCTCCTGTATTAAACTGGGCACTTTGCGCTGGGTTGCAACTCTTAATAATGGCGCGCTTGCGTATCCGCCCGTTCCAATTGCAACATCTGGATTAAAGGCCCTCAAAATACTTCGAGATCTCACCAAACTTGAGGCTAACTTTAACGGAAACGCCAAATTTTGTAATTTTAAACTGCGCTGGATTCCAGAAATCCACAGACCTTTAATTTGATAACCTGCTTGCGGCACTTTTTCCATTTCCATTCTATCCTTTGCGCCCACGAATAAAAATTCGGCGTTTGGATAGCGTAATTTTAATTCATTAGCAATTGCAACTGCCGGATAAATATGTCCGCCAGTGCCGCCGCC
>JBBSOK010000069.1:0-15266 GCA_038259825.1 Flavobacteriales bacterium | reverse complement strand
TATTCTTCACAATTCTAGGTATCTTTATGTTTTTCTTCAAAAGAAATTTCAGAAAGAAAATGGAAGAGAGAAATCAAAAGTAGTTACGAATGTAGCGTTATGAATTATGAAAAAAATTTAATTTTTAATCATCAACTTATAACTCTAATATTATAACTCGAAAACTAGAAACTTGGATTACAGCATTATAATAATAGCAATTTCATTATTACTCTCCGCTTTCTTTTCGGGGATGGAAATTGCGTACGTTTCAGCTAATAAAATCCACCTTGAAATTGAAAAAAAGCAAGATAATTTTCTTGCCGGTATTTTAGAAAAAATAACGGTACGCCCTTCCAAATTTATTGCGACAATGCTAGTTGGGAACAATATTGCATTGGTTATATACGGTTTTTTTATGGGAGATTTGTTGATGGAGTTTATTCCATTGGCAGGTTTTGGGGGCCTTTTAATACAAACTGTAATCTCAACGTTGGTTATTTTATTAACGGCAGAATTTCTTCCCAAAGTTTTTTTTCAAATATATGCCAATAGTCTTATCAAGATTTTCGCCTTGCCAGCTTATATTTTCTATGTGCTATTTTCAGCTATATCAGAATTTATTATTTGGATTTCAGATTTAGTATTAAAACTTCTTTTTAAAACCGAAGGAGATATCGTTCAATTAAGTTTCAGTAAAATTGAGTTAGGCAATTACATTTCCGAACAAATGGAAACGTCTGTAAAGGCGGACGAAATGGATACCGAAATTCAAATATTTCAAAATGCATTAGATTTTTCTGAGATAAAATCCAGGGAAGTAATGATTCCAAGAACTGAGGTAGTTGCTGTGGATATTAATACTACGCCAAAAGATCTAAATAAAATTTTCATTGAAACTGGGCTTTCAAAAATATTGGTTTATAAGGATAATATAGATGATATTTTAGGTTACGTGCATTCTTTCGAGCTTTTCAAAAAGCCAGCAAACATAAAAAAAGTGTTGATGCGCGTGGTTTTTGTGCCGGAAACAATGTTGGCAAAAGATGTGTTGAATATTCTTACGATTAAACGAAAAAGTATTGCTGTAGTAATAGATGAGTATGGCGGTACATCTGGCATTATCACTGTTGAAGATATAATCGAGGAGCTTTTTGGCGAAATTGAAGATGAACACGATAGCGTAGCTCTAATTGAAGAAGAATTGGGCGAAAACCATTATAAATTTTCCGCCCGTTTGGAAGTAGATTATCTTATCGAAAATTATAAATTAGATTTTGAAGAAAGCGAAAACTACGAAACTCTAGGCGGAATGATAGTTAACCACACTGAAGAAATTCCCGAAAAAGGTGAAATTGTAGAAATTGAAAATTATGTTTTTACCATTTTAGAAGTTTCAAACACAAAAATAGAACTTGTTGAGGTTCAGCAGAAAATAGACGATTAAGCAATATTCGTGGTTTTTATCTATTTTTTAAATTGTTAAAAATCCTATCTTCAAACTCATTTTCGTATTCATTAGTAGTATTTCATAGTATAAATGCTTGTTCCCTAAGCATTAAAAATTTATAAATAAGATTGTATTAAATGGTTTGAAAATAGTATTTTCGCCACCTATAAAATCTTAACCGAAATGGCAATATTAAACAGTATTAGAAAAAGAGGAATTTTCCTTATCCTTATTATAGCATTAGCACTCTTTGCATTTATCTTAAGTGATGTATTAACAAAAGGTGGCGGCGGTCAAAAAGGCGCAGAAAATGTTGCAACCGTAAACGGTGTAGATATTCCACGACAAAACTTTATGGAAGAGGTTGAAGCAACTCAACGACAATTAGGTCCAAATGCATCTAGTATGCAGGCTATGAATATGGTGTGGGATAGAGAATTACGTAAATCCCTTTTCAACGAGCAAATCGAAAAATTAGGTTTAACCGTAGAAAAAGCCCAAATAAGCGCTGCAGTTAGGAAAGGTCTTGCCACCAATCCAACTTTTCAAAATGAAGCTGGCCAATTTGACGAAGGAAAACTCCAGGAATATATAGCAACAATTAAAACAACTTCACCAGATTTATATCAGCAGTGGTTGGCTTATGAAGAAAGTACAGCGCAAACTACATTACAGAATACCTATTTAACAATGATTAAAGGAGGTATGATAAGTACAGTTGCAGAAGGTGAGCGTCAGTATAAATTTGAAAATGATAAAGTCACTTTTCAATATGTACAAGTTCCTTTTACCAAAATTTCCGATGAAGATGTAAAAGTAACCGATGCCGAAATTAATGCATACGTAAAGAAACATCCAAAACAATTTGAAGGTGTTGCGCAAGCAGACATTCAATATGTGTTTTTACCTGAAGAAGCTTCCGATGCAGATATTAATGATGCAAAATCTGGTATTGCTGCTTTGTTGAATGATAGGGTAGAGTTTAATAATAACACAAAAACCAATGATAGCGTAAAAGGTTTGCGTAGAACTACAGATTATGAAGAGTTTGTTAATGCAAATAGTGATCAAGCATATCAAGATAGATATTTCTTTAAAAGTGAATTGCCACCATCAGTTGCAGATTCAATCCTTACTTTAAATGAAGGTCAAGTTTACGGACCGTTTCAAGTTGATAATACGTTGAATATTGTAAAAGTAATTGGCGCAAAGCAATTGCCAGATTCAGCAAAAGCAAGACATATATTAGTTAGCTGGGAAGGTTTGCAAACAGCGGCAGATGTTACCCGAACAAAAGATGAAGCTAAAAAGTTAGCAGATAGTATTTTGGGCGCAGTACAAAAAGATGGAGCCAAATTTGAAGTTCTTGCTGCAAAATATTCTGCAGATGGTTCTAATAAGGATAAAGGTGGAGATTTAGGTTATTTTGGTCCAGGAAGAATGGTGCCAGCCTTTAACGACTTTGTATTTGATAACGCAACGGGAAAAATGGGCGTAGTTGAAACACAATTTGGTTATCACGTTGTAGACATCGAAGAGCAAAAGAATATGCAGAAAGCTGTTAAATTGGCAACAGTAACTAAAAAAATTGAACCTTCTGAAAAATCTGTAAATGAAGTATTTTCAGTTGCATCAAATTTTGAAGTAGATGTTCAAAAAGGAAAATTTGATGAAGTTGCAAAAGCAAAAAATCTTGAAGTAAAGCCAGTAAATAAAATTGGGGAATTAGATTCCAACATTGCAGGTATTGGCGAAAACAGAAGTATAGTGTCTTGGGCATTTGGTAATGAGACAGAAGTAGGGGATGTTAAACGTTTCAGCACTCCAGAAGGTTATGTTATAGCTCAGCTTACGCGTAAAAGCAAAAAAGGATTAATGAGTGCAGCAGATGCTTCAGCAACTGTTACGCCAATATTAATGAACGAAAAGAAAGCTAAAAAAATACGCGAAATGGTAAAAGGAGCAGATCTTAATCAGATTGCAAGTAGCCAAAGCGTACAAGTAAAAACTGCGGAATTAATTTCAATGTCAAGTCCTGTAATACCTGGTCCTGGACAAGAGCCAGCAGTAGTTGGTGCAGCTTTTGGTAAAAAAGCCGGAGAATCAACAGGTTTGATTGATGGTAAAACAGGCGTATTTATGGTAAAAGTTACAAGCTTTGAAGAAGCTCCAAAACTTGACAACTATGCATCTTATACAAATCAACTGAATGCTAGAGGCGCAGGAAGCGTAAACGGAGGTGTTTTCAACGCTTTAAAAGCTGATGCAGACATTCAAGATAATCGTGGAGATATTTACAATCAATAATCCACAAATTCAATAAATTAAAAAACCGCCTATGTTTATTAGGCGGTTTTTTAATTGTATAAAATTAAATTTAGTTCTCTTTCATGATCATTTCTTCAAAAGGAATGATTGTTTTGAAACCTTTTACCTTAAAATATTGCATATCTTCAATAGTGCCGGTAATTAGAACAAAATCGCCTCCCCAAGCGCCGAGACTTTTAATTGAATGCTGGTAATCGCTAAACAGCTTTAGCTTTACCGTTGGCAATCCTATTATTTCTGAAATTAATTGTTCGTGGCTTTCAATGAGTTTTTCGAAATCGGATAAATTGTAACATAATAAAAGTTTATTGGTAATATCCGTTATGCGTTGCTTTTGCTTTTCAGAAACGTTGGCTGCCCTATATCTTGCAATACCATCTTTGCTATCTTGTTTTTCATTTAAGTGCACAAAGAATAGGTTTTCGGTAAATTCCCAGGGTAAATGAGCTTTTCTAAAATCGGGCTCGCCATTTTCTAGCTGATACAGAATTGGGAAATTATTCTGTGCGGCAGCAATATCATAACCACTTCCGCCAAAAGATAACTGAAGTAATTTATACGCATCAACTTTTGCCCACTGCGCTATATTATTGATTAACGTTGAAGAAGTGCCAAGACCCCAATTTCTTGGAAAATCTAAATGAGTTTCAATTAATAGTCCTTTTCTAGATGAAAGAAAATTGGAGTTTAGTTGTTTTGCTGTATTTAAAATCGTCAATAATCTTTCTCCAATCGAATCTTCTTTTTCAAATGGAGCCTTTTTTAAATTTAGGATGTCGCCTTCAAAATAGAATTCGCAATATGCCCAAATTTGATTAATCTCATCAAAGCTTTTCCAAATAATAGAATTTGAATGGTTTTCAGTAATCGAAAGCGATTGCCCATATTTGGTCGGAATTGCTAAAGCCGTGGCACCATCGAGTACAACATATTCCCCGGTTAAAAGAAGTTTCCCGTTGCTTTTAAAGTGAATTGTATTTTTTGTTTTGATAGCCTTTAGTGTTGAATTTTAAAAAAAATGTCTATTTTCAATTACAGAATAAATAATAGGTTGAATTTAAAAGTTGTTACCGAAGCTTATTTATAAACCCTTCCACTGCGCTATGGCTAACGGCCGTTTCTCTAAAATGCTTTAGCGCTTTCAATTTCTCATCTTCTGAAGCATTTAAATTATTCAGGATATTTTTTAAATGCATTTTCATATGTCCTTTTTGAATTCCAGTTGTAACTAAGGATCTGACTGCGGCAAAATTCTGAGCCAAACCGGCTACGGCAACTATCTGCATTAATTGTTTTGCATTTGGATTTTGTAAAAGACTTAAAGCAAATTTGGTAAGCGGATGTAATGATGTTAAACCGCCAACGGTTCCCAGTGCTAAGGGAATCTCAATCCAAAATTTAAAAATGTCGCCTTCAAGTTTAGCTTGTGTTAAGCTTTTATAATCGCCAGTACGTGCAGCAAATGCATGTACGCCAGCTTCCACGGCCCTAAAATCATTCCCTGTAGCAATAACAACGGCATCAATGCCATTCATAATTCCTTTATTGTGCGTAACGGCTCGTTTTCGTTCAGCGTTTGCAATATTAATGGCTCTAACAAAATTGTTAGCAAAGGTTTTTCCGTCTATATTATTATAGCCAAGCTCTTTAATTTTACAACTAACTTCCGCTTTAACGATGCAATTTGGCACGTAATTAGAAAGTATGCTCATTACTACTTTTGGAAATTGATTTTCAATTGAAAACCCTTCAAAACTTTGGGCTTCATTTTCAAAAGTATGTGCAATTTCTTCCAGGCAACTATTTATAAAATTTGCGCCCATTGCGTCTTGGGTATCAAAAGTGCAATGCAATTGATAGTAGCCTTCTAAATTTTCAGTGGCATCTATCAATTGAATATTTTTTAGTCCGCCGCCTCGCTTTTTCATATTGGCCTGAATGTTTTCAATACTTGCCAATAATTTCGGTTTTATCGCTTCAAAATAGGATTTTATAACGTTTTCACTTCCGAAGAAATCTAAATGGATTTGCCCATTTTTTTCGGTTGAAAGTACTTCAGCTTTAAAACCGCCGCGCTCTAACCAAAATTTTGCAGCATTACTAGCTGCGGCCACTACGCTACTTTCCTCTGTTACCATTGGTATTGCAAAGAGATAGTCATTTATAAGAAAGTTTGGCGCTACGCCAAGTGGTAGATAATAATTGGTAAGCGTGTTTTCAATAAAATCATCGTGCAGTTGTTGCAGGTTTTTATCCGTATTCCAATAGGTTTTCAAAACTGTTTTTGTCTCTTCAGGATTGGAAAAATAATTTTGGGCAAGCCAATCTATTTTTTCATCTTTTGTCTTTTTTGAAAATCCGGAAATAGGTTTTTGCATAATTTTGTTTGAAAGTATAAAGATAAAGTTTACAATTATTTAATTTCAAAATTATAATATATAAAAATAACGGGGTACTTCTAATGCCTAAACTTGTATCGTTACTATTGCTTTTAACATAAAAACTGCCTTACTTTCATTAATATTTAGTAAAATTGGCATAACAAAATTTTAACACTTTGAATAAAACTCTTTACCGCGGAATAGTAACCCTGTTTTTGGCCTCTTTTGCCATTGTAACAGCACAACAAAAGGATATAACTTTAGAAGAAATTTGGGGCGGCGCCTTCAGGACGCAAGGCTTGGATGCTTTACATTCTCTAAATAATGGCGCAGAATATTCTGTGCTTAATTATGATAGGGCTACAAATGCTTCCACAATTGATGTTTACAATTATAAAAGTGGGGAGAAAGTAAAAACGCTGGTTAACTCAACCAATTTGACAGATGTGCCTTATTTTATTTCGTATGAATTTAATGCGGATGAATCCCAAATCTTACTTTCTACTCAGTTGCAGCAAATTTATCGTCGCTCTTCTTTGGGCACCTATTATGTTTACGATACAGCAACAAAGAAGACAACACTAGTTTCTGAAAATAAAATACAAGAGCCAACATTTACAGAGGATGGCAGTAAGTTGGCGTATGGTTTTGAAAACAACTTGTACATTAAAGATTTGAAAACAGGCCAAACAAAACAAATAACTGAAGACGGAAAGAAAAACAGCATCATAAACGGAATTACAGATTGGGTTTATGAAGAAGAATTCGGTTTTGTTCGTGCTTTTGAATGGAGCCCAAACGGAAAAACCCTGGCTTACATAAAGTTTGATGAAAGCGAAGTGCCGCAATTTAATATGGATGTTTACGGAAATGATTTATATCCCGTTTCAGACGTATTTAAATATCCAAAAGCCGGTGAAAATAATGCGAAAGTTAGTTTGCAAATTTATGATTTAGCTTCTGGAAAAACTACAGAAGTAAATCTTGAAAATTATGAAAGCTATTATATACCACGTTTAAAATGGACTAATGATAATAATTTAGTTAGCGTTCAACTTACAAACAGACATCAAAATATATTGGATTTGGTTTTTGTTGATGTTTCTAAAAACACTTCAAAATTAATATTGAAAGATGTTGATGATGCTTATGTTGATGTAACGGACAATTTAACTTTTTTAGAAGATAATAGTTTTATTTGGACGAGTGAAAAAGATGGTTGGAACCATATTTACCATTACGATAAAAACGGGAAAATGCAAGCCCAAGTAACCAAAGGTAATTGGGAAGTAACAAATTATTATGGTTTTGATGAAAAGTCTAAAACAGTTTATTATCAAAGTACCGAAAACGGAAGCATAAATCGAGATGTATATTCTGTTGAAATTTCTGGTAAAAACAAAAAAAGACTTTCAGAAAAAACCGGAACAAACGATGCAGATTTTAGTGCAGATTTTACATCTTATATTGGAACGTTTTCAGATACAAAGACACCTTATATCTTTACACTAAATGATTCTAAAACAGGTAAATCTATTCGAGAAATCAAAAATAATGATGAATTAAAAAATAATCTTTCGGGCTACAAAATATCTCCGAAAGAATATTCAACAATCTCAATAAATGGGGAAGATTTGAATATGTATATGATCAAGCCTCTTAATTTTGATCCTAACAAAGAGTATCCATTATTTTTATATCAATATTCAGGACCAGGCTCACAAAATGTTTCAAACAGCTGGTTGGGTGGAAATGATTATTGGCATGAAATGCTAGTAAACACTCAAGATATAATAATTGCGTGTGTAGATGGACGTGGTACAGGTTTAAAAGGGCGTGATTTTAAGAAAATGACCCAAAAGGAATTAGGAAAATTTGAAGTTGAAGATCAAATTGCAGTTGCGAAAAAATTAGGTGCAGAAAAATTTATAGATTCAAAAAGAATAGGAATTTGGGGTTGGAGTTACGGAGGTTTCATGTCTTCAAACGCTCTTTTTCAAGGCGCAGATACTTTTGAAATGGCAATTGCAGTTGCTCCGGTTACAAGCTGGAGATTTTACGATAGTATTTATACAGAGCGTTACATGACGACGCCACAGGAAAACCCAACGGGTTATGACCAAAACTCGCCTGTAAGCCACGTAGATAAGCTAAAAGGCAAGTTTTTATTGGTCCACGGTAGCGCAGATGATAACGTTCACGTTCAAAACTCGATGAGGCTTATTGAAGCTTTGGTGCAAGCAAACAAACAATTTGACTGGGCAATTTATCCAGATAAAAATCACGGTATTTATGGTGGCAACACACGTTTGCATTTATATACAAAAATGACCAATTTTATTAAGAACAATCTTTAACCAACCAATTTAATATAATTCACAGTATGTCAGAAGCACTTCAATATCAAAAACAAAAGGAATTATTTGGCCACCCAGTTGGGCTATACATCTTATTTTTCACAGAAATGTGGGAGCGGTTTTCATATTATGGTATGCGCGCCATTTTAGTACTATATTTAGTAGCTGAAGCAACAAGTGGGAATCCTGGATTAGGTTGGACAAATGGTGAAGCATTATCATTGTATGGAACTTACACAATGTTAGTTTATGTAGCATCTATACCTGGCGGTTGGATTGCGGATAAATTTTTGGGCCAAAAGCGATCTGTTTTGGTAGGAGGAATTTTACTTGTTTTGGGTCACGGAATACTTTCGATTGAACAAATGTGGGCTTTTTACACTGGTTTAGGCCTTATTATTGCTGGAGTTGGAATGCTTAAGCCAAATATTTCGACAATGGTTGGTGGTCTATACAAAGCGGGAGATATAAGAAGAGATAAAGGTTTTACTATTTTTTATATTGGTATAAACGTTGGAGCATTTTTATCTAGTTTAATTGTTGGTTACGTTGGTGAAGTTTATGGCTGGCATTACGGTTTTGGTTTGGCTGCAATAGGAATGTTGTTAGGATTAATACAGTATTTAGTTGGTCAAAAACATTTAAAATATGTTGGGAACAATACCAACAATTCAATGGATCCAGAAGAAAAAGCTGCAATGCAAAGACCTCTTACAAAGGTTGAAAAAGATAGAGTTATCGTGCTATTTGTTTCTTTTATTTTGGTAATCGTATTCTGGGGTGCTTTTGAGCAGGCAGGAGGGTTGATGAACATTTATGCCTCTGAAAAAACTAACAGAATGTTAATGGGCTTTGAAGTTCCGGCTTCATGGTTCCAGTCATTAAATGCAATGTTCATAATTATTTTTGGAACAATAGTAGCCGCATATTGGGCTAAAAGAAAGTTAAAAGGAAAAGTTTCAACTTCCCTTTTTAAGATGTGTCTTGGTCTGATAATTATGGGTATGGGATTCTTTTTTATGACCGCTGCAGCTGCAGAATTTAATAGTGAAGGCTCCTCTGCAATGTACTGGTTAGTATTGGCTTACCTTTTCCATACTATTGGTGAACTTTGTTTATCACCGGTTGCACTGTCATATATTACAAAATTGGCCCCTCTAAAATACGCTTCATTAATGATGGGCGTGTATTTTGCAATGACAGGTTTCGGCAACAAACTTGCTGGACTATTAGGAGAGTCTGCTTCAGATTTAGGTGAATACACTGTATTTACCGGAATCGCTGTTTTCTGTGTTATTTTTGGACTTCTTGTTTTACTAATTAGAAAAAAATTAGAAAATCTTACACATGGCGCTGAGGATAACGAGCGAGAAATTTCGGGAGATAACGAAGGATTTGAGATAGCAGATCCAAAAATCAACGAAATTAGAAATTAGACCAAAACTTTTTTTACATGGTATGAATACAGACATAGAAAATCTATTTAAAGACAAGGTTTTAGGACATCCAGCAGGCTTGTTTATATTATTTTTCACAGAAATGTGGGAACGCTTTTCGTTTTATGGAATGCGTATACTGTTGGTCTTATTTTTAACTGCGCCTTTACTAGGAAATAATCCAGGTTGGGAATGGCCACGTGAGCACGCTTTGGCACTAATTGGTACATATGCATCGCTGCTCTACTTAACTCCTATTATTGGAGGTTGGATAGCCGATAAAATTACGGGGTATCGTATGGCTGTTGTTATAGGATGTGTTATTATGACTTTAGGTCATGCTTCAATGGCCCTCGAAACTACAGCTTCATTCTACTTAGGTTTGGCTCTATTGGTAATTGGTACAGGCTTTTTTAAACCAAATATTACATCTATCATTTCTGAAATGTATAAAGGTAAAGAGTCTAAAAAAGATGGTGCATATACCATTTTTTATATGGGTGTAAATGCTGGTGCTTTCTTCGGAATGATGCTATGCGGTTACCTTGCTGAAAATTATGGTTGGTCTTGGGGTTTTGGCCTTGCGGGTATTTTTATGTTTTTAGGAATGCTTCAATTTTTATTAGCAGGCAAAATATTTGGTAATATTGGTGCAAAACCATCTAAAGTGTATGAAGTTGAAATACCACAAAATATAAATGAAGAAAGACCAGAATTAAGAAATCAAGAAGTTGATGCGATTCCAACAAAGTTGAATCCCTTTACTATGTTTGATTATGTTTTGATCATCTTGTCATCTGTCGGCGGATTGCTTTATCTTTTTAATGATCCGCTTGAAAAGATTTATGAAACATCTTTAGTGCCGTTTGAAATAGGTGGAATGAGCGGAACGAATGTAGTCGTTCTTGCTGCTTTGGTTTTATTTCTGGTCTTATTGGTTACGCGAATAGCACGCTATTTACCAATTGTAAGAGATAGATTAATTGCTGTTTCTATTTTTGGATTGTTTACTGTGTTCTTTTTTGCATTTTTCGAACAATCATTAGGTTCAATGACGCTCTTTGCGCAAGATTACACCAATAGAAGCTTAACTGGTAACTCAGCATTCGTATTTAAAATTGTAGATGCACTTTTAACAACAATTCCATTAGTAATAATTACTTGGGTAATTTACTTATTAGTTAAAAAAACCCACAACAGGATTGGTCTATCAAATATCGCCTTGATAATTGCATTTATTGCTATTTGGGGATTGGTAATTTTTAGATTACAAGACAAGTTTACACAAACAGAATTAGAAGTAGATGCAACTTGGTTTGGTATACTCAATTCGTTTTTTATAATAACATTGGCGCCACTATTTTCAAAGTGGTGGGAAAGTAAATATAATCCAAGTGCAGCGGTAAAATACGGTATAGGTTTAATAATGCTAGGGTTAGGATTTGCAATTCTTTCTTACGGCTCATCGGATATCCCACCTGGTGCGATGACAGCATCGGTAAGTATGGTATTTTTAATTTTAGCCTACTTGTTACACACAATGGGCGAATTATGCCTTTCGCCGTTAGGTTTGTCTTATTTAAGCAAATTAGTGCCGGCACGTATGATTGGATTTATGTTTGGCGTTTGGTATTTAGCAATTGCGGTTGGACAGAAAGCCGCAAATACTATGGGTGGAATGATTGATAAAATATCAGCCGAATACTCAATGGGAACTTTCTTTTTGATATTTACACTAATTCCTATTGCCGTAGGGCTTGTATCTATGGCATTAAATCCGGTTTTGAAGAAACTAATGCACGGAATCCGTTAATTATTTAGATAATAAGTGGCAAAAAAACGTTCCACTAATTATGGAACGTTTTTTGTTTTAAAGAACTTAGTTAATTAAAATTTATACAATGAAAAAATTTTTATTTCTATTGGCTTTTCTTGCCTTTGCTACTATAAATGCTCAAGAAAACATCAAATGGATGACGATGAACGAAGCCGTTGCAGCGCAAAAGAAAAATCCTAAGAAAATATTTATGGATGTTTATACCACTTGGTGCGGCCCTTGCAAAATGCTGGACAAAAATACATTTAGCGATAAAAATGTAATAAAGTTCATAAACGATAACTATTATGCCGTAAAGTTTAATGCAGAAGGTAATGAGATCGTGGATTTTCAGGATTTTACTTATACAAATCCAGGTTACGTTGAAGGTCGTAAAGGTAGAAATTCCCAACACCTTTTTGCAAATGCCATGAAAATAACAGCGTACCCAAATATTGTTTTCTTCAAGGAAAATGGTGATTTGATTCAGTCAATACCAGGTTATAGAACTCCTGCGCAAATTGAAATATTTTTGAAAATGATTTCGAATGATGATTATTTAAAAGTAACCACCGCAGAAGCTTGGGAAAAATATCAAGCAGATTTCAAAGGAACTTTTTAGAAAATAGCTATCATTTAATAACATAAGATCCCATTTCTGCGGTATAATGAAATGGGACTTTTTTATACTCGCAAGTTTCTTTCCACATTGTCACATAACCTTTATAATTACTGGCATCGGCGATTATAAAGTTAGGTTTTAAGCTGTCTAACATTCTTTCAAAATTAATTTTTGGACTTTGAGTTAACACCAAAAAGTCTACTTTTTCTAGTTTTGGATATGCGCCGATACTATCTAAAATTAGAATTGATTTTTTGTCATATTTTAGAACTGACGGTACTTTATTCGAAGAAGTTATTTGGGAATTTGTTGCAGTTGAATAACTTCTCAATAGAGTATTCAAACTTGAATTTTCTATTGAATCGTTTCGAAATACGGTTAATTCTGAATCATTTTTATAACTAATTACTGTTTCTGCAGTTTTGTTGAATACGATTAGTTCATCGTTTGAAGTTTCAAATTTGTCCCAAACAAAAGTTGATATGAAAATTGTGAACATTGCCAAAACTGCAATTATTCTTTTTACATCAAAAACCTTCCAAAGTATCAAAAGCGAAATCAACAATAAATATGATGTCATTACTTGAGGTCCAGGAAAATGTAGATCCTGAAATAGAAATTGCTCCTGCATTGCAACCCAATGCACAAAATTATTTAACTGTTCTATACAATAATTATAAGCTATTGCTAGCCATTCAGGCAAACCATTAACTGCAGCTAGGAAAACGATTAAAATACCCCCATACATTAAAAGCGAAATTATTGGTAAAACCACAATATTCGTCAAAAGAAATAAACCCGGAAATTGATGAAAATAATAAAGCGTTAAAGGCAAAACACCAATTTGAGCTGCTAGCGTCACTGTTATTATGCTTGTGCCTTTTCTAACAAGCCAATATTTTGAGCGGATTATTGATTTCGTAAAAAGCGGATGCAGCCATAAAATAAAAAGAACTGCGGCATAACTTAATTGAAATCCAACCTGAAATAGCCATAGTGGATTAATAACCAATAATACCAAAAATGATAAAAATAAGGTGTTTATTCCATTAGTTGGCCTGCCCGCTGCGTTGGCAAATGCAAAAAAAGAAAACATAGTTACGGCTCTTGTGACAGAAGGTGACAGTCCGGTGATGAACGCAAATGCCCACAAACAAAGAACTATTACACAACCAGCAATTATATTTCCATTTTTTAAGTAGGTAAGTGGTTTGCTTAAAAATGTTAATAGCACCAGTAATATTCCTACGTGTAATCCTGAAACTGCTAAAATATGAACAGCTCCAGCTGCAGCATAATCATTATAGAGTTGCTTATCAATTCCACGTTTTTCGCCTAAAATTAAGGCCATTATTATTCCTCTTTCCCTAGGATTAAGGGGACTTTGTTCGAGTTTAGAAATTAGAAAATTTCTAAATTTTTGAGCTGTTCCCCTAATTGAGGATGCGCCCATTTTTTGGATTAGAATTTGATCCTTATTAATAGTTGTCTGTCCGAAAACTGATAAAGAGGACATATACTTTTTATAATCAAATTGGTGCGGATTTAAAGGTGCGTTTATGGATTTGACTTCAGAAGTTATGAGTAGAAGTTCATCAGGTTTTAATATGTTGTAAACTGAATCTTTTTTAATTATGAAAAGTATTTTCCCTTTAGCTTTGTTGGAATTTATTTGAAAAACTTCAGCTACATATTTATCATTATAAGAATCACTTTTTAATTGCTCCCTAATTTTTAATTGAAGCAATTGATTTTCTTCCGAAGAAACAAAATTTGAAAAGTGATTTTCTATAGAATCTGGCTGACTATTCTGAAAGTTGGCGTAGCCTATTACAAAAAATGTAAAATAGGTAATAATTGCAAAAAGTAAATTTTCAGTAATTCGATTTTTATAGTAAAAAAATAAAAATGCTAATACACCAATTAATATAGGAAGAACAACTAAAAAAGGAAAATTAACAGGGAAGAAATAAGAAGTAATGATTCCGAGTGCCAACAAGATTGAAAATTTTACAACGGCAAAATTGATGAACTTCATTGGCCAAAAAAATTAAATTATCCTTCTACATTCAACGAAAGCTTTTTTCCAATAATCTTCTTCAAGAGATGATACTATAACGCCCGCACTCGTACTTGCGTGAATGAATGATATTTCGCCTCGTTTATTATCGACCACAATTCCTACATGATTAATATTGTATTTTCGGCTTGTTTTAAAAAAAACAAGATCGCCTTCCTTCACATCTTTTATAGATATTAAAACGCCTTCTTTGGCCATTTCCCTGGAAATACGAGGCAAATTAATATTTTCTTTTTGAAAGGCTGTGTAAACCAAACCTGAACAATCCATTCCAGCCTCCGTTGTACCACCAAATTTATAACGCGTTCCTTCAAAAGTTTTGGCGTAATCTATTACATTTTCTAATACATCTTTAGCCTTCACGTCTTCCGGTAATTCATTTCCCGGAATTATTTCTACATTGCTAATAGCTGGTTCTATAATATTTTGATGCTTTTTTATTCTTTCCTTTTTAATAGAAGACGTGGTTGAAGTTATACTGCGCTTAGAGCCGCCACAAGAGGCTAAAAATGCAGCTACAAATAATAATAAGAGCGTTCTTTTCATGAGGAATAGAAAAAATTTTAATTTGAGGTTTAAAAAATATAACAGTTTTTAAAAGTATGAATTTTTAATTTGCAATTTATATTTAAGTGTCGAAAAAGCTTTTTTCTGGTCTCTAATTTTTTGTGGCTTCGTCAACAATAAGCTTTGCTGTTTTTTCACTAGCTCCTTTTCCGCCCAACTTTTTTTCCAGATCATAATAATCAAAAAACATTGTAGCTCGCTTATAATCGTCTAAAATAATGGTTAATTCCTCTCTTAAACGCTTTTGGTT
>JBBSOK010000068.1:0-15571 GCA_038259825.1 Flavobacteriales bacterium | reverse complement strand
TAGATGAAACAAACAGCTATACCTTCACTGTAACCAATTCAGGTAACGTAAGCTTGGCGACCGTTACGGTAAACGATCCATTGTTGGGCGGTCCTGTAGCAGCTCCGGTAAGCGGCGATGACGATGCAGATGGTGAGCTTGATGTAACGGAAACTTGGATCTACGCGGCAGACTATACCGTCACACAGGATGATATTGACGCAGGTGTGGTGAGCAACCAGGCAACGGCCTCAGGATTTGCACCTAACGGAACAGAGACTACGGATCTATCGGATAACGATAGCCCATTAGAGGATGATCCGACAGATACTACATTATGTCAGACATCTGGTATAGCATTAATTAAAACTGGTGTTGTAAGTGATACTGATGGTGATGGTTGTGCAGATGTTAAAGAAACAATTACATATACATTTACAGTTGTAAATACAGGTAATACAACTTTAACCAATGTTACAATTTCTGATCCACTGGTAAATGTTCAAGGAGGTCCAATAACTATTGCACCTGGTCAAACTGACAATACTAGTTTCACAGCTATTTATTTGATAAATCAGGTTGACATAGATGCTGGGAATGTTATTAATCAAGCTACCGTAACTGGAACTACTCCAACAGGTGCAACGATTATTGATTTATCGGATGATAATAGTATAGCGGAAGATGATCCAACGGTTACACCACTTTGTCAAAACAGCGGAATTGCACTTATTAAAATTGGTGTTCCTTCAGATGAAAATGATAATGGCTGTATAGACTTAGGTGAAACAATTACCTATACATTTATTGTAACCAATACTGGAAACGTTAGATTGAATAATATAACAATAGCAGATCCATTGATTACAGTAAATGGTGATCCAATAGATTTAAATGTTGGAGCTTCTGATACAAATTCATTTAGCGGTATCTATACTGTAACGCAGGAAGATGTTGACAATGGAGTAGTAGAAAACCAAGCAATAGTAACTGGTTTTACAACAAGTGGAGATCAAGTAACGGATCTATCTGATAATGATAGTAATCTAGAAAATGACCCAACAGTTACCATACTTTGTCAAAATCCATCAATTGCTTTAATCAAATCTGGAGTATTCAATGATGAGAATGGCAACCGTTCTGCGGATCCGGGAGAAACAATTTCATACATCTTTACAGTTACAAACACTGGTGATGTTACGTTGTTTAATGTTACTATAACAGATCCTTTACCAGGGATTGAAATATTTGGAGAACCAATTCCACAATTACTTCCTGGAGAATCTGATAGTACTACCTTTACCGCTGAGTATAGTATCAATGAAGCTGATATTGAGAACTTACAAGTTGTAAATCAAGCAACCGTTACGGCTCAGGATATTGCTGGAAATATAATCATAGACTTGTCTGATGATCCTAATAACCCAGCTAACGTAGATGCAAATGGTGATGGTAATCCAGACGATCCAACAGTTGTTATTTTACCACAAGTAAGTCCTACCTTTGAAATATTCAATGGTATTACACCAGACGGTGATGGTTTAAATGACTTCTTCCAAATAATTGGAATAGAAAGCTTCCCAGATAATAATATGCAGATATTTAACAGATGGGGTGTTCTAGTCTATGAGACCAATGGTTACGGTGGTAGCGATGGAAGACAGAATGTATTTACAGGTATATCTGAAGGACGAGTTACAATTCAGGAAAACAAAGAATTGCCTTCAGGAACCTATTATTACATACTGGTTCGTATAGATCCTAATACAGGCGAAACATTAAAAAATAACGGATACCTATATATAAACAGATAATAAGTAATATTCCCAGAGGGTAAAACCTCTGGGTTTAAATAAATATATTATGAAAAATAGCTTTTTGGCAATCATAGTTTTGATTTTACTCTGCACGTACTCGAGCTACGCGCAGCAAGATCCGCAGTACACGCAGTACATGTACAACACCCAAGTAATTAACCCAGCTTATGCCGGTAACAGGGAAGCCCTTAGTTTTGGAGCATTGTACAGAACACAGTGGGTAGGTTTTGAAGGTGCACCAAAAACGGGAACTTTTACAGTAAATTCTCCTATTGGTATAATGGAAAATATGGGCCTAGGTCTATCCGTTGTTAGTGAAGAAATTGGTCCTTCGGTGGAATCTAATGTGAATATTGATTATTCATATAGCATTTATACTTCTGCCAACGCCAAGTTGTCATTCGGTTTAAAAGCAGGGATTGATATCTTGGATGTAGATTTTACTAAACTTAATATTTTTGATGGAAACGATCCGCGTTTTCAAAATAATATAGACAACAAGTTACAACCGCAAATTGGTGCTGGTGTTTACTATAACACTGAGAAGTTTTATGTAGGTTTATCTGTACCCAACTTTTTAACTACTAAGCACTTTGAAGAAAGTAGTTTAGCTAATGTTGAAGTAAACAGTGTTGCTGCTGAGAGGTTGCATTATTTTTTGATTGCTGGTTATGTATTTGACCTAAGTAGTGATCTTAAATTTAAACCAGCAGTATTATTCAAAGCTGTTAGTGGTTCACCATTACAAGCAGATGTATCTGCCAATTTCTTACTTTTTGACAAATTAACTTTGGGTGCTGCATACAGATGGAGCGCAGCGCTAAGTGGTATTGTAGGTTTTCAGGCTTCAGATAGTGTTTTCCTTGGTTTTGGTTATGATTACCAAACTACAGATATAGAACAATACAGCGATGGTTCTTATGAATTTATGATTCGCTTCGATATTTTTAACCAGCCAGAGCGCGTTTTAACACCTAGATTCTTCTAAAAATATTTTTATGAAAAATTCAATTACAAGAATAATTATTATATCTCTTTGCGTATTAGTAGGAGCGTCAACTTATGCCCAAAAGCGAGATATAAAGAAGGCTAATGAGCAGTATGATAAATATGCATATATAGATGCCCAAAAAATATACCTTCAAGTTATAGAAGACGGATATACTTCAGCAGAAATTTATAAGAAATTGGGTGATACGTATTACTACAACAGTAATTATGAAAATGCTGCAAATTGGTATCAAAAGTTAGTTAACGAATTTCCAAGTGAAACCGAAGCTCAATATTACTACAAAGCAGCACAATCTTTAAAAAGTCTGAAAAAGTATGATGAGTCGGATAAGTTAATGGAAAAGTATGTTGAAATGGGTGGGGATAAATTAATTATCCTCAATTTCGAAAATGATCCTGATTATCTAAAAAGTATAGCTTTTCAAACCAAAGGTTATGAGCTAGTAAAAGCTGAAATTAATACAAATGATTCAGATTTTGGACCTGCATTTTATTTAGATAAACTTGTATTTGCCAGTGCTAGTAATAGTACGGGTGGTAAAGTTGCCGTTTGGAATGATCAACCATTTTTAGATTTATTTGAGGCAGATATGGATGTAAACGGAGTATTGAGCAATCCTAAAAAATTACCTGGAGATGTAAATACACCTTACCACGAATCTACACCTACTTTTAGTAAAGACGGTAATACAATGTACTTTACCCGTAACAATTATGTAGATGGTAAAAAAGGAAGAGATAAAGATAAAACGATACGTCTAAAGCTATATAAAGCAACAAAAGGCGAAAATGGAAAATGGGAAGATGTGAAAGAACTTCCATTTAACAGCAAAGACTACTCAACCGCACACCCAGCTTTAAGTGCAGATGAGAAGAAATTGTATTTTTCTTCAGATATGCCAGGTACAATTGGAATGTCCGATCTTTGGTATGTAGATATTAATAGTGATGATACGTATGGAACTCCTGTAAATTTAGGTCCAAGTATTAATACTGAAGGAAGAGAATCGTTTCCTTTTATAAGTAAGAAAAATAATCTTTACTTTTCTACAGAGGCTAGAGCAGGTCTTGGTGGTTTTGATGTATTTATTGCACCATTAGATAACGCAGGCAGGCCTGGAGAAATTAAAAACCTAGGTGAACCGGCAAATACAAGTTTTGACGATTTTGCCTTTGTGATTGATGAAGAAAGACATCTTGGGTTTTTAAGTTCAAATAGAGATGGTGGTAAAGGAAGTAAGGACGATGAAATATTTAGAGTTAAGGAAAAATGTATAATAAATATTGCTGGCCTTGTAACCGATATAGATACTGGAGAGATTTTACCAGGAGCTAAAGTATTTCTTTTAGATAAAGATAACAATCTATTACAAGAAGTGGTTGCTGGAGATGATGGTAGATATATGCTAATGGCAGAATGTAATATGCAATTAATTGTACGGGCCACAAAAGATAACTACGCGCCATTTGAAAAACCTATCAAAACTCCTAAAGAAAGTGGAGATATAGAATTACCTATTCCACTTAAGTCACTTGATCCTTGTCCACCAAACGACTTGGGTTGTCGCTTAACATTGCAACCAATTTATTTTGATTTTGACAAGCATAATATTAGACCAGATGCTGAGATTGAATTGGCTAAAATATTAGCTGCAATGAAAGAATATCCACAATTAATTATACATATTGAATCACATACCGATAGTAGAGGAAATGATAATTACAACATGCAGTTATCAGAGCGCAGAGCTCAGTCTACCTTAAAGTGGCTTGTTGGTAAAGGCATTGATGTAGATAGGCTTTCAGCTAAAGGATATGGAGAGTCTCAACTTAACGTTAAGAAATGTACTAATGGTGTAAAATGTACCGAAGAAGAACATCAACTTAACAGACGTTCAATGTTTCTCATTCAAAATTAAAAATTAATAATTGTTAGTTAGTAACGCCCAACCAAAAGTTGGGCGTTTTTTGTTTCTTATACTTATCTTCAATTGCTTATTTTTGTAGAAAAGAAAGTAAATAATGACTGAAGAATTAGTAATTCTTGTAAATGAAAATGACGAGCAAATTGGATTAATGCCAAAGCAGGAAGCGCACGAAAAAGCTTTACTCCATAGAGCATTTTCGGTTTTTTTGTTTAATGAAAAAAATGAATTGTTGTTGCAGCAAAGGGCATTAACAAAATATCATTCCCCAGGACTTTGGACCAACACTTGTTGCAGTCATCAACGTGTTGGAGAAACAAACTTACAAGCAGGTAAGAGAAGACTTTTTGAAGAAATGGGCATTGCAACACCACTGCGCGAAACCACCAAATTTATTTACCAAGCACCTTTTGACAATGGTTTAACGGAGCACGAACTAGACCATATTTTAATAGGTTCATTTAATGGTAAACCTGTAATTAACGAGGATGAAGTTGCGGCTTGGAAATGGATGCCAATGGCAGATGTTGAAAAGGATATGAAGAAAAACCCTGAGATTTATACAGCTTGGTTTAAAATCATATTTGATAAGTTTCAAGAACATTTAAGCGTATGAGCCTAACACTTTACAGAAAAGCACATTTTAATGCTGCCCACCGTTTATTCAATTCGGATTGGAGCGATCAAAAAAATAGTGAAGTTTTTGGAAAATGTAGCAATCCAAATTATCATGGCCATAACTATGAATTAGAAGTTGGCGTAACGGGAAATATAAATCCCGAAACTGGCTTTCTAATAAGCTTAGAGTTTTTAAAATCTATAATTGAAGAAGAAGTAGAAGAGCCTTTTGACCATAAAAACCTGAATATTGAAGTAGAAGCTTTTAAAAAGCTTAATCCAACTGTTGAAAATATTGCAATTGAAATTTATAATAGATTGCTAAAACGTCTTGGCAATGCTTATGAACTTACAGTAAAACTTTACGAAACCCCGCGAAACTTCGTAATTTACACAGGGCCAAAATAAAATAATTTTCTTGAAAGAAAAGTCCGAATTATATCCACTAAAATTTCATCCAATTTTTAAACAAAAAATTTGGGGCGGCAACAAAATTCCTAATTTTCTAGGAAAAGGTAGTGGTAATGCCCTTGGAGAAAGCTGGGAGCTTAGCGCTGTTGAAGGTGATATCTCAATTGTTGAAAATGGTGATTTGCAAGGCATACCAATAATTAAGTTGATTGAAAAATATGCTGGCAATTTATTGGGTGAGAAAGTCTATTCGAAATTTGGTACAAAATTCCCATTACTTTTCAAATTTATAGATGCGCATGAAGATCTTTCAGTGCAATTACATCCAAATGATACTTTAGCAAAAGAAAGGCACAACAGCTTCGGCAAGACTGAAATGTGGTATGTTTTACAGGCTGATATTAATGCTAAACTTGTACTAGGCTTCAAGGAAAATACATCTAAAGAAAAATATATAAAAGCGGTAAACGATAACCAAATTATGGAAATGCTGCATCTAGAAAACGTGAAAGCTGGGGATGCATTTTATATATCGCCAGGAAAGGTGCACGCAATTGGTGCAGGTGTCTTGTTAGCTGAAATTCAACAAACATCGGATATTACATATCGTATTTTTGATTATAATAGACCAGATGTTGACGGTAGTATGCGCCAATTGCACACGGAATTGGCTCTTGATGCAATCAATTTTAAAGCGAAAGAATTCAATTTAGATTATACAGAGGATAAAAATTCAGAAACATTAATTTGTAAATCTGACTATTTTATTACCAACAAATTAGTGTTGGATAAAGATTTTATGAAGACTTCGACCGCACTGGACAGTTTTATTGTTTATATGTGTGTTTCAGGAAAAGCGACAATTGTAACGGAAAATTATTCAGAAGAATTAAAAATGGGCGAAACAATTTTAATTCCCGCCTGCATAAATCAATTCAATATAAAAACAACATCTGCCACACTTTTAGAAGTTTACATACCTTAATTGTTGTACCTTTGCCGCTGTTTGTAAAATATACAACGCCAACAAGTTAAGTTGGAAATTTAAAGTTTAAATAAATTAAAATAAATAGTACAAGAAATGGCAAACGTTCGCGACCTTAAAAAAGACATAAATTACGTATTGGGCGATATTATTGAAGCAGTTTATATTTGGGAAATGACAAACCCGAAGAAAGACGACTCAAATTCGCAAGAAATTATTGACGAAGCAATTGTAACTTTTGATGAGTTAATTACAAAAGTAAACATCAAGGATGTTGAAAATAAAAAGAAACATTTTAAAGAAGTAAAAAACGAGCTTGAGACTAAAGGCCGTGCACTTATCGACAAGATAAACGCACTTTAATTACTGCTCTGCTTTTTTTCTATTAGCAATATAAGACTCTAACTGCGTTCCGTATTTAGAGTCTTTTATTTTTGGGGTAAGTCCTTTGTAAACGGTGTCTAAATATTTGACATTGGCATCATAAACATCGGTAAGCATTAAATATGGCGATACTTCCATATCTTTATTATTTAGTGCAAAGTTTACGGTTGTTAAATAGCGTACGCTACGTAATCTTTCAATTTTTGTTTGAAGATCTTTTGCCAAACTATCATTTTCTTGTTGTCTTGCTTTAAATTGCTCTTCTACAAATTCAAGGTTTTTGGAAGAATAACGGCCCATTATTTTTTGATATTCTGCAACTTTATCTTGGTTTTTAGACCCCGTAATTTTAGCTTCAGTTGCAAACTTATCTAGCTTTGTTGTAATATTTATTTCGCCATTTTCAGCAAAAAAAGGAATTCGCTCGTCTATTAGTGTTCCATCTTTCAATCTAACATATAAGTAGTAAACCTCTGGACTTATTATTTCTTCAGAAAAAGAGAAATTAGAATCGCCATTTACAGTTATTGAATCCACTGAAATAAGCAATGTATCTTCAATTTTTTGAAGGATTAGTGTTCCTTTTTTTAATCCTTTTACAGTGCCGGTAAGATGCATTTTGTTTTCTTCATTTTTTTCACAAGAATACAAGAAAACGAATATTGAAAGTATGGCAAATAGATATTTCATCAACTAAAAATTTAGAGCGGCAAAGATGCCTTTTTTTGAGGAGGATTAAAAGATTTTCAAATTATATTCCACAGAAATTCAATTCAAATAAATTTCGGGATTACAAGTAAAATCAACTATATAATTTTATCCTCCGGCAGCAGCTTGCATTAAAATAGTACAAGCCACAGCACCTAAAGTTCCAACTGCATATCCAAATACAGCCAGCAATACTCCAACGGTTGCTAAGGATGGATGGAAAGCTGAAGCCACTATAGGAGCGGAGGCAGCGCCACCAACATTTGCTTGGCTTCCAACGGCTAGGAAGAAATAAGGTGCTCTAATAAGTTTTGCCACAACTATCATAAGTATTGCGTGAAAGGTCATCCAAACAGCACCTATAATAATTAATTGCCAGTTATCAAAAATCATTGTTAAGTCCATTTTCATCCCTATAGTTGCTACAAGAATATAAATAAACACACTTCCAAATTTACTTGCGCCAGCTCCTTCATAACTTTTTGCTTTTGTAAAAGATAGAAAAACACCAATAATAGTTGTAATAGTAATCATCCAAAAGAAGCTGGAATCTAAAAATGTAAGCATATTATGTAAAAGTCCTTTTGGAATATCTGCAACAATACTAGCAAAGAAAGAACTTAAAATATCAGCTCCAAAATGAGCAGCGGACACAGTGCCAAAGGCAATTGCAGCAAGAATCATTAAATCTGTTAAACTTGGATTTCTTGAAACCTTTAATGAATAGGTTGAAACTCTTTCTTTTAAACTTTCAATAGCTGAATTATCTGCTTTCAGCCATTTATCTATTTTGTCCGATTTTCCAATTCCGAATAATATTATAGCCATCCAAACATTTGCAATTACAATATCTACGAAAACCATTCCGCCATAGAGCGCTTGGTTATAGCCGTAAACCTCCAGCATTGCAGTTTGGTTTGCACCGCCGCCAATCCAACTACCTGCTAGTGTAGATAAACCTCTCCAAACGGCATCTGCACCAACACCACCTACAGCTTCTGGCCAAATTGTACCAACAATCAAAACGGCTATTGGACCGCCAATAATTATACCTACGGTTCCAGCAAAGAACATTATCAAGGCTTTTGGTCCAAGATTAAAAACGGCTCTTAAATCGATACTCAAGGTCATTAAAACTAGTGCTGCTGGAAGTAAATAGCGACTTGCAACAAAATAAAGACTCGACTCATTCTCTGTGGCGGTACCATCTGCTGCAATTGTTGTCCATTCTGGTGCTATAATTCCTGTTGAAGTTAAAACGGCAGGTAAAAAATATGCCATAAATAAGGCAGGAACAACAGCATAAAAAGATTTCCAGAAACCTTTCTCTTTAGATGAAGTATAAAAAATAATACCAATTGCTACCATTAACAAACCAAAAACTATGGTGTCATTGGTAATTAATGGTGTAGTGTCTTCAACTATTTTGGTAATTGTATCTTGCATAAGGTTAGGTTTGAGTCTTGATGCAAAATAGCATTTTTAATTCTGAATTCAGTATTATTTTTTAGGAAGCCGTCCGGCATTTTTTAAACATTCCCGAAGCATCCACTCAATTTGACCATTGGTGCTACGAAACTCATCTGAAGCCCATTTTTCAATGGACTTCATGGTTTCTTCGTTAACACGCAATGCGAATGCTTTTTTAGACATTTTACTTTTTTATAAATTCACTTACTGCACTTATTAGTTGAGGCATAACCGGCAGATTGTATAGGTTATAAGTTTTCTGATTTTCCATATCGCTTCCGTCAACCTGTTTGAAAATGTGATTCATTTTATCAATCAATAAATACTGGGCATCTGGTTTTGCCTTTTGCAACAATTCGGCTTCAGAAATTTGTACTTGTAGATCTTTTGTTCCGTTAACGATTAATACGGGAACTTTTAATTTAGCAATTTCTGTTTGTGGATTATACTTCATCCAGCTATTCATAAATGGTTGAAGGCTTGGTCTAAAAATAGATGAGAGACCATCACTATAGGTTTTTGTTTGCCCGGTTTTACGCATTTCGGCAAATGATTGTATAGCGTTATCTTTTAATCCTGGCGCTTGTTTTTCTAATTGGTCTATAATCACCGCATCAATAGACTGTCCAGCGCCTGCAATACTAACTAAACCATCGGCGCCATTTTGGGCGGTTAACATTCCAATTAATGAACCTTGACTGTGGCCAATTATATAAATTTTTGAAAACCTTTTGTCTTTTTTAAAAAGTGCTAAAACCTCGTTTGCATCTTTTACAAAATCATCAAAATTTATTTTTTCTTCAACAACTCTTCCAAGCTTCATCATTTTTACAAGACGCTTGTCATATCTAAATGTAGCAATACTATTTTCGTAAAGACCTTCAGCTAATAATTTTAAATTATTGTTAACCATCATTTGTTGGTTGCCATCGCGGGTTGTAGGGCCAGAACCTGCTATAATTATTGCTAACGGTTGTGGTCTTTCTAAATCTGGAACTAACAGTGTTCCTTCAATTAGGGTTGATATTTTTACTTCTTCGGCATTAAATTTTTCTTGTCCAAAAGAAATGGAACAAACCAATAAAGTAATAATTAATAGTGCATTTTTCATAATTCAGAATTTTGGTATCGGTTAATTACAGATTGGGCATTATCACCCATTTGTGTACCAACTAATATATTTCTACCATCTTTAAACACAATCTGTATGCCGATATTGCCTTTAACGTTATAGGCTCGGTTTTTACCATACAATCTACGGCGATATCCCCAACCACCGTATTCGGCAATTGGGCTGTACTTTCTAACATAACATTTTTTTATTTCGCTCCATTTGGCTAAATTAAGGTTATTGTGAAATGGCCAAAATCCATAATATATTCCTTCTTCATTAATTTTGGTATAAAGCTTAAGTAAGAAGGCTATAGCAAGAATGAGAGCTAATGATGTTGATGAAACAATTATTACTATCCAAAAATCCAACGAATTGTCAAATTCCTTTTCGCTAAGCCCTGTGGTAATTGAAACTACAATAATAACCGTTAAAATTAAAATCAACAATCGAAACCACCATTGGTCAAATTTTTGAATTTCAGTAAATATTCTCATAATTTAAGATTATATCTTTTAACTATTAAGAGTTCCAGCATTTACAACAGGTGTAGCGTCCTTATCGCTACATAAAATAACCATCAAATTGCTAACCATTGCTGCTTTACGTTCTTCGTCTAAATGGATAATATTCTTTTTGCTAAGTTCATTTAAAGCCATTTCAACCATGCTTACGGCCCCTTCAACAATTTTGTGGCGGGCGGCAACAATAGCAGTAGCTTGCTGGCGACGTAACATTGCACTGGCAATTTCGTTGGCGTAGGCTAAATAGCCAATCCTCGATTCTAAAACTTCAATTCCGGCAATTGCCAAACGTTCTTCTAACTCAAATTCTAAAGCAGCATTAACCTCTTTCATACTAGACCGGAGCGTGATATCTTCATCTGTACCTTCATCCGCAAAATTATCATACGGATATTTGCTTGCAAGCTCTCTAACGGCGGCATCGGTTTGTATCCTGACAAAGTTTTCGTAATTATCTACATCAAATGCAGATTTATGTGTGTCTCTAACACGCCAAACCAAAATGGTACTTATAATAATTGGATTACCCAATTTATCATTCACTTTCAACCTTTCACTATCAAAATTACGGGCACGAAGGGAAATTTTGGTTTTGGTATAAAAAGGGTTTACCCAAAATAAGCCATTCTGTTTTATAGTACCAATATATTTTCCAAAGAGCAACAACACTCGCGAACCATTAGGGTTTACCAAGACAAAACCAGGTAAAAGAAACAGTGAGAAAAAGGTTATAAAGCCAAAAAAAGGATTTTTAAATAAAAATATTGAGGCAATACTTCCAAAAAATAAAATTGCGAATACAAATAAGATTAGATATCCGTTGGCGGGTACTATCGTTTTTTCGTTTGTCATGGTTGGTTATTTTAAAGTGATATTAAAATGATATTAAACAAATATAATATTAAATTCTTCATCATTTCAATAAAATTTAATATTTATTTAAAATGAGTAAAGGTATATTTGCCTAAAATCTATAAAATGAAAATTGCTACTTTTTTAATCTGTTTCTTACTTTTAAATAGTACACCTGTAAAAGCTACTGACGATTGGGGCAGAAACGGCCATCGCGCAACGGGGCAGATTGCAGAAAAATATCTTTCGAAAAAAGCTAAAAAGCAGATTGAAGAAATATTGGATGGTCAGTCGTTAGCCTTTGTTTCAACTTATGGTGATGAAATAAAAAGTGATCCTAAATACAGAAAATTTGGTCCGTGGCATTATGTTAATTTTCCATTTGGCAGTACTTACGAGGCTTCAGAAAAAAATGAAAAAGGAGATTTGGTGCAGGGAATTAGAAATTGCATCGCTATTTTAAAGAATGAAAAAAGTAGCGCAGAAGACAAGTTATTTTATTTAAAATTTCTTGTGCATTTAATTGGGGATTTACACCAACCGTTGCACGTTGGTATTGGAGATGATAAAGGCGGAAACGATTTTCAGGTACAGTGGTTTGGTACTGGTACAAACTTACATTCACTTTGGGATACCAAAATGCTTGAGGATTTTGAAATGAGCTACCGCGAGCTAGCCTTTAATTCTAAAAAGCTAGATAAACTTGAATTAAACCAAATTAAATCTGGTAGTTTACTAGATTGGGTTAACGAAAGTAGGGCTTTATGCGAAGATATTTACGCAAATACCGAAGTTGGTGAAAAATTGGGTTATGAGTACAGCTATAAATATATTAATGTACTTAGGTCTCAACTTCAAAAAGGTGGAATTAGATTGGCAACTTTACTAAACGAAATCTACGGTTAAGCTACTATCTTTTTGAAATTTTATTGTGCGTAATTTGCCTTTGTCGACTGCATTTAAAAGTGCCAGAAATATTATCACGTAATTTACGATGCTTGGTTTTTCTGCCTTGCACGCGTTTTCGCCACATTCTGAAGCTGGAAGGCTTCATTTGGCTTCGCATAATTTCAATAGTTTCTTGCTCGCTGATCCCAAACTGAAACGTAATTGCCTCAAAAGGTGTTCGATCTTCCCAGGCCATTTCTATAATTCGGTCTAATTCTCTTTCTGTAAAAATTTCTTCTTCTTTCAAATTAATTTTCTAAATGTTAGATTAATGCGTTCTGCGATTTCTTTTTTAGTTTTTGGTATTTGATGCTGCCAAAAATGTTGCGTTGTGCCCTTCATTAAAAGTAAGCTGCCATTTTCGAGCCAAATTTTAGTTTTGAGGGATTTATCATTTTTATGTTTTAAATGAAACCAACGTTCGCCACCAAAACTAACCGATGCAATTATTGGATTTTTGCCCAATTCTTTTTCATTATCGCTATGCCAACCATTACTGTCTTGCCCATTGCGATACAAATTTAATAAAACGGTATTGAATTGTTCTTCTGAAACAGCCTCAACAGCCATTAAAATTTTGTTAAGTGCAGGCGTAAAAGGTATTGGATGCATTGTAATGTTTGAATAGGAGTACGGTTTATTTTCCAAACCATAAAGCGCAGTAAGTCTTGGTTGCGCATATATTTTGCCAAAAACCTTGATGTCGTCTTGTTGCCAAGGCGTTTCTGTTTTTAAAATATTGAAATTAAAATCAACTTCTTTTGAAGAAAAAAAGTTGGGAATATAATATATTTCTGAATCTTGTTGGGAAAGGTCAATTAATTGGGACACAATATTCTTAATTATAATTCTATTTATTTTCTGAAAGTTTTACTGAAACATCTTCAGTTTCGATTTCTGAAAGCAATTCTAATTTTCCCGCTTCATACAATTCGTCGAGTGTTGTCATATCTACAGATTCCCACGGTTGTACTTTGTAATTTTTATAATCTACAAATCGAATACCGTTAACAAGTCTTTCATTATAGGCTTTTCTAAATCGTATTCCACCTTCGCCTGTGTAAAATTTATAGGCAAAATAATCTATTGTAAAAGTTTCCTCATTTATCCAATACATATAAATGTCTTCATGGTCCGTTCCGCCTCCTTTTTCTTCGAAAGTTACTTTTACTTCATAGTATTTCTTTTCGTCAATTTCAGCATTGCCAACCAATTCTTTCTTCACTGATTCAGCATTTAGGCCATAAGGCAATTGCACAAAGTAGATTACTGAATTAATAGCGTTTGAATATTTAGCAGCTGTACTATCCGCCAATATTATTTTTGTGCCGTTTACTGTACGGTCAAAATTGCTGTTTGTGAGAACGTCCAGCGTTTCTCCGATGGAATCTGTAAAAGTGCGAGATAATTTATAAAGACCATCTTTTCTTTCGCTAGTGTAATTAATATCCCGAAACGTAAAGCTAATTCCTGCAGTATCATAATTTGAACCACCCGCTTTTTCGATAGTTTTGTCAATTATTTGTTGCGCAGTAAGTGTCTTATTTTCAGTGTTACACGAACTGTAAATAAACAACAAAAGAAGTATTATGGGAGGTTTCATATTTACTTTTGGATTAAAACTACAATTGTATTTATTTTCTAATTTCAAAAATCAAGTTCATCAAATTGTCTTTGTCTTTCCTATTCTCATTTAAATGAAAGCCATTTTTATCTAAAATCTTCCTTGAACTTTTGTTTTCTTTATGGGTGAATGCTTCAATCATGTCTAAATTTAGATCGTTAAAACCATAATTAATTACTCGACTTAATGCCTCACTCATAATACCTTTATTATGGAAAGTTGGATTTAGACCGTAGCCAACTTCGGCTGTTTTGCGGTCTTCAGAAAAATTCCACAAACAAATTGTACCGATTATTTTAGGGTCTACGCCCAGAGCTATTCCCCAAGTTACAGATTTTTTAATTCGGATTTCTTCATTTATGGTCCGAATAAATTTTAAAGCGTCATCGTTATTCTTAGTTTTTCTATCTTCGGATCTTTCAATAAATTTATTTACAGTTTCATCGGAACGTAAAAATAGAATAACATCACTATCAGATTCTTCAAGTTTCCTAAGCAGCAGTCTTTCGGTTTTTATTTCTGAATAATCTTGAATCTTCATATTTCTAAGTATACATCCAAGCCCAATATATTAACCCAAATTGCAGTGGTATCCTTAAGATAAGCGCCCATTTTGGCATTTTCATTGCTGCTTTTTCATTTTGAAGCATATATATATGCACGGTGAAGAAAACAATGAGCATAGCAATTATTCCCCAAGCAGCGTAGCTTTGGGTGTCTGGATTTAAGAGCATTAGTCCTAAAACCATCTCTGCAGCGCCACTTACAATAACCATACTGCTTGCTGCTGGGATGTATGGCGGCATAATCCGCTCGTACATTTTTGGTTTTCTGAAATGGTTAAAACCGGCTAGGATATAAATAAAGCCCATTAGATATTGATGCCAAGGTAACATAGTTTATTATTTAGGTGGCATTGCTACCGTTTTTGAATCTGTTGGAACAGTAAAATCTGCAGTTTCAAGAAATTGAATATTTGTTATTTTAGCATCGCCAATTGGGTCGCCGTAAAGTTCTTGTTCTTGGCTCCAATTGTAAAATTTCCATTGATCTGCAATTGCTACGCTGTCTACAACTGCGTAATTTGAATATACAATAGCGTGCGGATTTTCTTCAGCTTTATTTACATTACTACCAAAAGTTACAATATAGGGAGCGTAGGTTAAAAGGTTGGTTTTATTGTCTACGTAAGCCCAATACCAAT
>JBBSOK010000067.1:0-15696 GCA_038259825.1 Flavobacteriales bacterium | reverse complement strand
TGATGTTCCAGATTTCCAACATATGCTTTGGGATCAACTTTTCATAATTTCAGACTTTAGATTGGATGTAGATTCTCCATTTCCAATTCCTTCAAGAGAAGAATTAAATGAAAGACCTGCAAAACTTGATTATCCACAAAATTATCCCAAATATAGATTTTATGGCAATAACATTAAGAGAATGATTGATGTTGCCGTAAGTTGGGAAGAAGGTGATAAAAAAGAAGGCTTGATTCTTACTATTGCCAACCACATGAAAAAATGTTTCCTGAATTGGAATAAAGACACGGTTGAAGATGATGTAATTTTCAATCATCTTTTTGAGCTTTCAGAAGGCAAAATAAACTTGAAAAATAGCGACGAAGACCTTTCTGCCGCAGCTGCATTGCTGAAAAACAAGAAACGTTTTAATTCAAGTTCTACAGCTAATACAAGTTCAAAGAAAAACTACAAATCCAACAATAACCGCGGTAGAAAGCGGTATTAAAAAAATAGCCATTATTTTATGGGAACTTTTCAAATTGAAGGCGGCCACCAACTAAAGGGTGAAATACGTCCGCAAGGTGCAAAAAATGAGGTTTTACAAATACTTTGTGCGGTACTTTTAACAGACGAGGAAGTAATAATTGATAACATACCTGATATTGTCGACGTTAATAAACTTATTGGCATTCTCGGAAACTTGGGCGTTAAAATCCAAAAATTAGGAAAAGGTAAGTTTGCATTTAAAGCAGACGATTTAAAACTTGACTATTTAGAATCTGAATTGTTCAAGCAAGAAGGGAGTTCTTTAAGAGGTTCCATAATGATTGTTGGACCGTTATTGGGTAGATTTGGAAAAGGATATATTCCGCGCCCAGGAGGTGATAAAATTGGAAGAAGGAGATTAGATACACATTTTGAAGGTTTTATAAATCTTGGCGCAAAATTTAGATATAATAAAGAAGAGCGTTTTTACGGTGTTGAAGCACCAAAAGGCTTAACGGGAGCGTATATGCTTTTAGATCAAGCATCCGTAACGGGAACAGCCAACATTTTAATGGCAGCAGTGCTTGCCAAAGGGAAAACAACTATTTATAACGCTGCTTGCGAGCCATATTTGCAGCAACTATGTAAGATGTTGAATTCTATGGGTGCAAAAATTACAGGTGTAGGTTCAAACCTTTTATACATTGAAGGTGTAGAAAAATTAGGTGGATGCTCACATAGGGTTTTACCAGATATGATTGAAATAGGCAGCTGGATAGGCCTTGCAGCAATGACAAAAAGTGAAATTACCATTAAAGATGTAAGCTGGGAAAATCTTGGATTAATCCCAGACACTTTCAGAAAATTGGGAATTAAACTTGAAAAGCGTGGAGATGATATTTTTATTCCACGCCAAAAAGAATATGAAATACAAGGTTATATTGATGGCTCCATACTTACTGTGGCAGACGCACCTTGGCCTGGCTTTACACCAGATTTGCTTTCAATTGTATTAGTTGTTTGCACGCAGGCAAAAGGAAGTGTTTTAATACATCAAAAAATGTTTGAAAGTCGCTTATTCTTTGTAGACAAATTAATTGATATGGGCGCCAAAATAATCTTGTGTGATCCACATAGAGCAACCGTTATCGGCCACAATTTTCAATCTCAATTAAAAGCAACTACTATGGTTTCGCCAGATATTCGTGCTGGTATTTCATTGCTCATTGCAGCGCTTTCTGCAACTGGCACAAGTACAATACACAATATTGAACAAATTGATAGAGGGTACGAGAATATAGATACTAGATTGCGCGCTATTGGAGCGAAGATTACTAGACTTGACTCGTAAATGAGTTTAAGCTAAATTTGATTTGAAGTAGTCTCAATTTTCAAAAGTTACCAAAAGCATTCTTAAACTTGGATTAACAATCTTAAGATTTCCTAGTCTTGTTAATCTCATCCTGAAGCTTTCGGCGTAAAATTTGTTCTCGTTCCAATGCTTTTTGGCGTGATTCTTCAAGTTCAATTTCGGTTTCAACTAATTTAAGCTCGGCCGCTTTAGTTGTTTTGTTCGTGTTTAAATATTTGTAAAAGAGAAACGCAGCAGCTAAAAACAAAATTAAAATTATTGAAAACATTAGAGTTGTGTAAGTAGATTTCATTGTGTTAATCCCTAAAACTTGAATACCCTCTTCTTTTTCTTGTGCTTTGGTAAGATTTTGTTGTGTATTAGATAGATTTTTTTGCAAAGAGTCTAATAATTCTTGTCTTTGCTGCAAATCGCTTTGCTGCGTAAATATTTTATTTTCTAAAACTTTTATAGAGTCATTTATATTTCTTCGCAAAACAACCAATTGCGTTTTTTTTATGTTTTTATAGTCCATATAACTAGGACTATTATCAAAAACCTCGATCATTTGATTTTCAAGAGTATTTTTTCTAATTTGAATGCTATCTTGAGCATAAATGGTTGAAGAAAAAAATAAGGAAAGCGCAAAAATGCTAAATAAATACTTCATAAGAAATGGTTGGTGAGTAATAAATATAACGTGCAAGATTGAGAAAATTGTGCTATTTCAAAAAGCATTTCCCAATAATTAGAAATATTTTAACAAATGTGAAGTTTTAAGTAAAACCCTTTTTCTCAATAATTAAAAAAACTTTAGGAAACTGCGGCTTTGTATGCTGTCAAACAGCGTTCTCTGGCTTCTTTATGATCAACCATCTTTTCAGGATAATCTTCAGTATCATATTCTTTTATCCATTCTTTTATATATTCGTAATTTTTATCAAATTTTTCAATTTGCGTGGTGGGGTTAAAAATCCGGAAATACGGTGCTGCATCTACGCCGCTTCCTGCTCCCCATTGCCAATTACCAACATTGCTGGATTGTTCGTAATCCAACAATTTTTCAGCAAAATATGCTTCACCCCAACGCCAATCTATTAAAAGATGCTTGCACAAAAAACTATTTACAACCATCCTAACCCGGTTGTGCATATATCCGGTTTCATTTAATTGCCGCATTCCTGCATCAACTAATGGATAGCCTGTCTTACCTTCTTTCCATTTTTTAAAATCAGCATTATTATTTCGCCATTCAATTCTATCATATTTGCTTTTGAAAGCATTATTTACAGTTTCCGGGAAATGCCATAAAACTTGCATAAAAAACTCGCGCCAAATTAATTCATTCCAGAAAATTTCATTCTTTTCGTTTATTGCTTTTTTAACCATTTTTCGGATACTAACCGTACCAAAACGTAGGTGTGGTCCTAAATGTGACGTACCATCAACAGCTGGAAAGTTTCTTGTTTTCTCGTAATCTTGAATTAAAGTTGGCGTAACTTGGTACTCTGGTATTTCAATTTTAGATTTTTCAAAACCAATATCAGAAAGTGATAAATTAGGTAAACGAGTGTTTTTATAAAGATTATTTAAATGTTGACTTGTGTAATAAATTCTCAGGTCATGTTCCTCACTAAACTTTTCTTTCCAAGTTTTCATATAAGGCGTGTAAACCAAATAAGGATCACCATCGCTTTTTACCACTTCATCCTTTTCAAAAATAACTTGATCTTTGTAGGTGTAAAAACCAATTTCTTTATCTTTTAAATGCTTTTCAATATTTGAATCACGTTCCTTTGCATACGGTTCGTAATCATGATTGGTAATAACGTTTTGCACATTATATTCTGAAATAATTTCTTTAAAAACTTCTTCAGGTTTACCGTGAAACATTGCCAAACTGCTTTTATTTTCTTGCAGTTCATCCCGCATTTTTTGAAGCGTTTGAAAAATAAAAGTCAAGCGGGCATCATCCTTAGGCAATTCTCCAAGAATTTCAGAATCAAATATAAAAATTGGTAAAACAGGAAATTTTCCGTGTAGCGCTTTGTAAAAACCTACGTTGTCATCTAAACGTAAATCTCTTCTAAACCAGAAAATGTTTACTTTCTCAGCCATTCTTTTCAGTTTACTATTTTGTATTTAAGGTAGACATTCCGCCATCAATTCCAAAAACTTGACCGGTTATCCAAGATGACTTTTCATTCAATAAAAAACAAGCCATTTCCGCAATATCGTCAACCGATCCAACTCTATTAAGTGGATGTCTTTCTCCCATTTTTTCTTTTTTCTCATCACTCGAAAGTAATTTTTCGGCAAGTGGAGTGTCCGTTAGGGAAGGAGCTATAACGTTAACCCGAAAACTTGGTGCGTATTCCGCAGCCAATGCTTTTGCAAAACCTTCAATAGCACCTTTCGCTGCTGCAACACTTGTATGAAAAGGCATACCAACTTTTACTGCAACTGTACTAAAGAAAACCAAACTTGCTTGTTCAGATTTTTTTAGTTTTGGCAATAAAGCGTGCACAACTTTTACTAAACCCATAAAATTAATATCCAAATCTTCTTGAAAAGTCTTTGGCTTAAGCATTTTAAAAGGTTTTAAATTTATGCTTCCTGGACAATAAACAAGTCCGTCAATTACATCAGGCAAATCTTTTTCTGAAATATCATCTTCAAGGACATTAAATTCAATATAGTTAACCGATTCGTCTACATTTTCATTAGATCGGCTAGCAATATAAATCGAATTTTCTGCTTTCAATTTATCTGAGATTGCTTTTCCAATTCCATAGCTACCGCCAATTAATAGTATATTTTTTTTCATATTTGATATGTGATTTGAATTATTGAATTTCTTAAGATACGTCACCTTTAATATTTCCCAAACATTTCCTCAAGCGCTTTTTTTCTATGTTCAAAAATTTCGTCAAGTTTTGGTTTTACCAATATTGGATGTGCTAATTGTCCTAAAATCCCTAATGGTAACTTATAATGCAGTAAATCTTCCATTTCAACTCCGCCGTCAATTTCTTTAATGAAATGTTTGTGATGCCAAAGAGAATATGGACCAAAGCGTTGCTCATCAACAAAATATTCGCCGTCCTTCACGTTTGTGATTTCTGTAACCCATTTAGTTTTTATACCCATAATTGGGGTAACAATATATTGTATAATTTGACCGGCGTACATTTCCCTATCAGCTCCGCCTGTTATATTAAAACCCATATAATCTGGTGTTATGGTTTTCAGATTTTTTGGATCCGATAGAAAATCCCAAGCCACTTCTTTAGAAATAGGGAGGTTTTGTTTTGTGTGTAATGTGTATAACTTCATAGAATATTTTTATAGAAAATTTCCTTACTTTTTAAAGGTTAATTTACTATTCATTCTATTAAGCCTATAAACATCTGTCCTCACTAATTTTCGTCTTAATTGTCCGAAAGTTAACTTTTTAATGAAATTGAACATAATTTTTTTTTTCGTAAAGTTAAGATTTGTTTTAGTATTTGAAGAGTACCTTAAACAAAAGATTAACAGGTTTGCTGTTATTGATATGTAACACGATATGATTTCAAAAATTGAATGGCATAAAAAATCATAATATAGCTGGTTTTTTGTTCAGCATTTGTATGAGAACTAAAGTGATAGAATGTCTTCCAAATTTTCTAGAATCGCATCATAATATTTCCCTTTAATTTTAACTACTAATTTGATTATCAAAATTTTAAAGATTGAATTTTATTTAAGAATTTGTTAACTATTGACGAATGCCTGTGTTGTATATTTGAGAAAACCATAAAAATTAAATTATAATAATGAAAAAGTCTATTTTATTTATTGCAACAATTGCACTTTCACTAGGGTTGAATGCACAAATTGCAACTCCACAACCAAGTCCGTTTCAAAAAATTGAACAAAAAGTTGGTCTTACCGATGTAACTTTAGAATATAGCCGTCCCTCTGCTAAGGGAAGAACTGTAGTGGGAGATTTGGTTCCTTTCGGTAAAATTTGGAGAACAGGCGCTAATGCAAATACAAAAATAACATTTAGCGAAGATGTTGAAGTTGGTGGCAAAACGCTTAAAGCAGGAAGCTATGCAATTTATACAAAGCCTATGGATGCTACAGATTGGGAAGTTATGTTTTACAATGACACTAGCAATTGGGGAACTCCAGAAAAATTTGATGACAGTAAAGTTGCCGCAACAGTTTCAGTATCTGCATTGCCAATGCCAATGGACGTTGAAACTTTCACAATGTCTTTTGACGATTTAACAAGCAATTCTGCTGTTTTAGGCATTATGTGGGAAAGAACTTATTTGGCCGTTCCTTTTAAAGTTATGACAGACAAAACAGTTTCTGCAAGTATTGACAAAGCAATGAATGGCCCAACAGCTAACGATTACTATTCTTCTGCAGTTTATTATTTAGAAAGCGGAAAAGATATAAAGCAAGCTAAAACTTGGATGGATAAAGCAATGTCTATGAGCAAAGAGCCAGCATTTTGGCAGCTTAGACAACAATCTTTAATTTATGCAAAAGCAGGCGATAAGAAAATGGCAATTGAAATTGCTAAAAAATCTATGGCTTTAGCAAAGGAAAAAGGTAATATGGATTATGTTGCTTTAAATGAAAAGTCTTTAAAAGAATGGGGCGCAATGTAAATTGAAGTCTTTCTTTTAATTGAAAAGCCAAATTCAAAATTTTGAATTTGGCTTTTTTAATTTATATATCAATTATAACCATTTCTGCACGCGCGCCAAAACGTACTGGCAATATACTTGTGCCGATACCTTTTGAAACATACATTGGCGGATTTAAATCTTTATACCATCCTTTTATAAAGCGGCCGCTTCCTTTTGGGGTTATTGGCGCATAACCCAAAAAAGCAATTTGGCCTCCGTGCGTGTGGCCGGACAAAATCATATTTAGATTTAAGCCTTCATTCAATTTTGAAAGCGTTTCAGAATATTCCGGACAATGATTCAATACAATATTTGTTTCACAAGGTTTTAAATTTTTAATTGCTTGATTATAATTTGCATTTCCTCCAACAAAATCATCAATACCA
Source organism: Flavobacteriales bacterium (assembly GCA_038259825.1). GTDB lineage: Bacteria > Bacteroidota > Bacteroidia > Flavobacteriales > Flavobacteriaceae > JBBSOK01. Next base: position 8,803 of record JBBSOK010000067.1, on the reverse strand, counting down.
ATAATATTTATTTCTCGATTCTTCAGAGTTACATTTCTATTTTCATTAATTAGAAGCTCACAATTATTTTGCGAAAAAGTCTTTTTAAGTTTATTGAGATCAACATTTCCCCAATATTCCCAATTGCCGAGAATGGCGAATTTTTTAATTGAATTATCAATAAGTTCAAGAAAACTATTCAATTTGTCAATCTTGTCATTTTTATCAACCGAATCGCCCGTGATACATATCAAATCGGGATTTAATTCATTTATTTTGCGAGCTATTGATTTGTGGAACGAACGTAATTCTTCAAAATGCAAATCTGATATTTGGATAATTTTCAGTTTATTATTTTCTGAAGTTGAAATATCAAAATAATTCCAATCTATTACATATTTTTCAAACCAAAGAGAGTCTAAGAGCAACAAACCAAGTGCAGAAAGGGAAGTGGCTTTTATAAATTTTCTTCGACTTATTTTTTTGAAATTCAATAAATATTAATTTGTATTAGTAACATCTAATTCCAAATTTTCATTAGGTTCTTCCCTTCCAATACTTAACTGAATAATAAAAGCGATAAACATAACTATTGCGCAGCCCGCAACATTCAGCCATAAATAAGGCATTAGATCTATCCACCAGATATAAATGATTATAGCTTGTGTAATTATTGCTGCTATGAAGACTGCTTTGCTTTTTACGTACTTTATAAAAAATGCCAACAGAAAAATTCCCAAAACATTCCCATAGAAAATGGAGCCGATAATATTTACTAATTGAATTAAATTATCAAACAAATTTGCAACGCAGGCTACACCAATAGCAACACAACCCCACAAAAGTGTAAACCATTGGGAAGCTTTTACATAATGTTTGTCTGTTTTATCGTGTACGTTACGTTTGTATAAATCTATTGCCGTTGTAGAGCCAAGTGCATTTAATTCTGAAGCGGTTGAAGACATTGCCGCGCTTAAAATAACTGCTAATAATAATCCAATTAAGCCGCGTGGTAGGTTATTTAATATAAAGTGAATAAAGACATAATCTTTGTCGTTTGTTTCAGCGTTTGGATTTGCTTTTGTAATTAATGCCACGGCGTCTTTACGTAAAACTTCCTCATTTTTATTAATTGCAACAATCTCTTTCAACAAAATTTCTTTTTGTGAAGCATCTTGAGATTTGCCGTATGCTACTTGTTTTTTCGCTTTGGTTTTATCAAGTTCGTTTTTCTTCAGTTCTAATGATTCATATTCTGCTGCATATGCGGATTGTTTCACGTCTTTAACCGCCGAAGGATTAAAGTTTACGGGTGAGGCATTAAATTGATAAAACACAAAAACCATTACGCCAACAAGAAGTATAAAAAATTGCATTGGTACTTTTAAAAGCCCATTAAAGATTAATCCCATTTGACTTTGCTTTACTGAACTACCTGAAAGATAGCGCTGTACTTGGCTTTGGTCGGTTCCAAAATAGGAGAGAGCCAAAAAAGTTCCGCCAATTATTCCGCTCCAAAAAGTATAGCGGTTATCAAAATCAAAAGAGAAATCTAGAATATCCATTTTTCCATTTGCACCGGCAATTTCTAAAGCTTTAGTGAATGTAATATCCAATGGTAAATAATTCAATATTATTAAAAACGCCATTAGCATTCCTAAAAATATAATTCCCATTTGTTGTTTTTGGGTTACGCTAACAGCTTTTGTGCCTCCGCTAACGGTGTATATTATTACCGCAATACCAATTATTATGTTCAAGTATATTAAATTCCACCCCAAAACAGCTGAGAGTATTATTGAAGGCGCGAAAATGGTTATACCTGCAGCAAGCCCACGTTGAATTAAAAATAAAATTGCAGTGAGTGTGCGTGTTTTTAAATCGAAACGGGTTTCTAAATATTCGTACGCTGTAAAAACATTTAGACGATGGTAAATTGGAATAAAAACTAAGCAGATAACCACCATTGCAATTGGAAGTCCAAAATAGAATTGAACAAACCCCATCCCATCGTGAAATGCTTGTCCTGGTGTTGAAAGAAACGTAATTGCACTAGCTTGGGTTGCCATAACGCTAAGGCCTATAGTCCACCAACGAGAGCTATTGCCTCCTTTAAGATAATCTGTAACGTCTTTATTGCCACGGCTTTTTATTGTTCCGTAGAGAACAATAAATACTAAAGCAGAAATAAGAATAATCCAATCTATCTGTGCCATATTAAGCGAAGTGCTGCATTAAAAGATAAAACAGATAGATGTAAACGGCGTTAATAATTAAAACGACCGTGTATTTCCATTTCCAAATAAATTTTTCAGGTATGTCGGACAAAAGAGGATTTTTTAAGTTGTTATAAAAATAGACAATCTAATCTTATTACTTTCCAATAGACAATAAATTGGTAAACAATCTGTAAGCGCCCGCAACGCCTGCCGGCAATTCCCTAAAAAAGCTTAAGCCAGTATAAATATAATGGCCTTTACCATATTTTGCAACCAATAACGAGCCCTTAGTCTCAGCCTCATTAACATCGTGCATTCCTAATATTGCTGTAAACTCATTTGCCCATTTGTCTGGAAAATATAAGCCGCGCTCTTGAACCCAATTTTCAAAATCTGCTTGTGTAATTTTATTTGGTGTATTCAAAACTTCGTGATTTGATGCTAAAATTTCAACTTTACTGTTTTCATCAACAACCCTATCACGGGAAAGTTCTAGTTTGTATGGTGCTAAATCTTCAATTACCAAACCTCTATTTGTGTTGTATTGAACAACTAATGTTCCGCCATTTTCAACATATTTATTAAGAGAAGCTTGTTTAAAAGCTAGTTCATCAACTGTGTTATATGCTCTAATGCCAATAACAACGGCATCAAATCTTTTTAGGTTTTGTTCATTTATTTCATTTGGAGTAACAGTGATTACAGTATAACCTACTTGTTTTAAACTTTCAGGAATTGCATCACCTGCACCATTTATGTAGCCAATTAATTGTCCTTTTTTCTTGATATCCAAACGAACAACTTTTGCTTCAGAAGGAAATAAGATAGATTGATATGGAATATGATCATAATCTAATACAACCAATTCCTTGTCAAAAAATGCATCGCCCAATTGCAATAATGGTTTTATAAAACCTTCGCTTTGCTCTTTTGAAGGTGTTACAGTAAATATAAATGTTTGTGTTTCCCCCTCACGGCTCATATTATACACGTGCTGTTCGGGTTTTACATTCCAGCCACTTGGAACTTGAAGGCTGAGATTTCCGCTTATATTTGTTCTTCCAGCTCTTACAATTACAGGAATTTGCTTTGGTTCCGCATCCGGGAAAATAATCACTTTGTCTGTAATGCTCGAAGTTACTTCGGGTAATATCTCAAGTCTGCGGTACACTTCACCTTTTACGGGATCGTTAAATTTGTAAATAACTGGTTTTGTAAATGGAATTGTTACATTTCCAAAATTGAGATTGAAAACAACATTTTCGGGCGAAGGCGTTTCGGCAATATTTATAAGATTTTCTGGCGCTTTGTACATCCCAATTGTTCCAATTTCATTTAACCAATAAGGAGATGAATATTTTGGTGAATTTAATTTGCTGAAAATAGTAGTAGAAATTTTTTCATCTTGGTTAGAATTCAATTTTGTGTTTGCTTCTGAAAGTATTGTACCATCTACACCTGTAATATTTTTTAAGGATACGGCTGTGCTTCCGCGATTTATGATTTCAATATTAACTTTGTAATCTTCTTTTGGGTTAATACTACTTTTTTCTGAAACAGCCTCCAAGAAAATTCCGCCACAATCCAAAATCATTTGTTTTAACTGTGGAATTTTAATTTGTTTCCAATTGGTATCGTTTACTTTAGAAAGTAGGGCATACGCTTCAACCAAAGCAGGTACATTTTGCGATGGATCTTTAAAATTAAAAGTTTTTTCAAGCCCATCTAAAATTTTACCAATTGCTTCGCCACCGTCAATTCTTGACCAAGTTGTGTTAATTCCGTCAAAAAGATTTTTGTTTTGCGGAAAATCACCTTTTAAAAATTCTAAATATTCAGTTTCGTTTCCGCGAGATCCTGTACTGCCAAAGCCTTGGCTTTTGTGGTTGCTTCGGCTAAGCGAAGCAATTTCTCCATTTGAAAGACCCAATGATGGAAAATAACCGCCTGTCTGTACTTCAACTAAATTTGTTTTGTCCGCTGCATCAAATTTTTCTTGGCTTCCATAAAACCACCAAGATGTATTAAAAAACTGACGTGTTGGTTGCCAAATTCCAAACTCTTTTACGCTGTTAGTAAATTTGTTAGGATCATTAACTAAATCAAAAGCTTCATTACTTAACATTGCTGAAGATGTGTGATGTCCGTGTGTTGTGCCGGGGCTTCTATGGTCAAAACGATTAATGATTACATCTGGTTTAAATCTTCTTATAGCTCTTACTACATCACTTAAAACCTCGTCTTTATTCCAAATTTTTAAAGTTTCTTCAGGCGTTTTGCTGTAACCAAAATCGTTAGCGCGTGTAAAAAATTGTTGTCCGCCATCCGTTCTTCTTGCTGCCAATAATTCTTGTGTGCGTATTACACCCAAAGTTTCACGCAATTCGGGCCCTACAAGATTTTGTCCGCCATCTCCTCTTGTTAATGATAAATAAGCCATGCGGGCGTGAACATCATTTACCAAATAGGAGATAAGCCTTGTATTTTCATCATCTGGATGAGCTGCTATATATAATGCCGAGCCCAGAAAATTAAGTTCTTGTAAGTTGTGATATATTTCTGAAGCAGTAGGTTTTTCGGGTTGCTGGGCATTACTCAGAGAAATGAAAAAAACTACAAAAGCAAATAGAAAGGTGTTACGCATGGAATATTTATAATTGGAAGTTTAAATTGAAAATTGATTGGCAATGTACAAAAGGAAACTAATAAAATTGTTTGATTAACAACTCTTTAAACAATGTTTGATGGAGGATCGGAATTTTCAGCTTTATGGGTTTCTTCATCCAAATGCATTAAAATTTCCTCAATTTCTTCGGGTTGAACGATGCTTACTCCTTTTTGCATTAAAAGGCTGTTTGGATAGGTTATAATTTCGTTTTTTCCAGTTTTAATAATCATATGAAATGTTTTTATATCTTCAATAAAACCTTCATACGGATAGTCTTTATCGTGAATTTTTATATAATCCCCAATTTTATAAGGAAATGTAAAAAACATAATTATACCACTTGTAATATTTGTAAGAATTGACCATTGTGCAAAAAAACCAATCCCAATAACAGCAAATACAGAAGACATGTAGAGTCCAACATTTTTATAATCTACGCCCCAAATAAATATAACGCTAATAATTACTCCAAAAAGAGTCCCGAAGCTAATATGTTTTAATATTAAACCTGTACGATGCTCAACACGCTCAAATTTTTTGGCATAGCGCCTAACAATTGTATTTAAAAATGCACGAAGTATTAAAAGGACTGCAATGGCAATTACAGATTCTATGAGGTGATTTAAATTTGAATTTTGAAACATTTTATTTTAATTGAAGCGTGTCGCGAAGGTCGCGGTTTTCATTCTTATTTTTGGACCAATACTCGCTTTTAATGCGTTTTAACTTAATGGCTGTCGTTATAAGACTATTGTTTTCTAAAGAGGAAATAGAATTGGCTTCTTGCCATTTTTCAATTTCGAATGGAAAATTTGAATTAAAATGAATAATTAATTCTCGGTCAAGATTGGGGTACTTTACTGAATATGAACTAACGGAATCAATCTGTGAAAGACTTCCAAACGCTTCATAAGCTTTCAATTCTTTATGGCGAAGGTGAATACTTTCAAAAGATGGAATCATTTCAATTTTTCCGATAGGCAATTCCTTCGGATTTAGTCTAATTATATTCCAAACTTCATCTTCAAGCCAGGTTTTTTCAAGATTTAAATTTTGGTCTGCCTCTCCTTGAAAATACGAGTGGCCCATAATTTCAAAATCATTTTTATTATTTAGTTGAAGATATGTTTGTCCGCACCATTCCTGAACAGAGTTGCTTATTTTAATTGCGTGATCGCTATTTTCAAGTGGATTAAAAACGCTGGTCATTATACTGTACGGATAAATTCCTGTAACAAAGTTTTTAGTCAAATTTAGCTTTAGGACTGGAATATTGGTATCACTTGCATTATTGGCTTTTACCTGTTCGTTCGGTAAAAATTCCTCCGAAACGAAAATGGAAACTGCGGTTCCTTCCCTCAATTCTCCGTAACGTTCTTGTGTTAATTTGTAAGAAGTAATCTCGGCTGTACCGTCAAACCAATAATTTTTAAAATCTTCTGAAAGTTGTCGTGTTTCAGAAGAATTGCTTTCTTTTTCTTCTGACGAAATGGTATTATTTTGATTATCTGTTTTAGCTTGATTACAAGATATAAAAGCCATAAAAACTGTGATGGCTATAGCTGGCAATCGAAATAAAGAATAGTTTTTTATATAATGAATTTTCAAATTGAAACGCTTTTTAATTAGCTATAAAAATAAGGAAATTTGAATTGCAATGCTTTTGAATTGAAGTATTGTTTAAATTCAAAACTTAAAAATAATCTATCTTCTACGAACCGATTTCCAGTAAAGTTTTATAAACCAGCCTAACAGGCAGTCCCATCACGTTAAAATAACAACCTTCAATCCGCTCAATCCCAACGTAACCAATCCACTCTTGGATACCGTAACTCCCAGCTTTATCGTAGGGTTTGTAATTGTTGACGTAAAAGATTATCTCTTCTTCGCTTAATTTTTTGAACCAAACTGAAGTAGTGTCATTTACGGTTTTCCGGAAATTCTTACCTGTAAAACTAACGGAGGTAATTACTTCGTGTTTTTTTCCGCTCAAATTTACAAGCATTTCAAAAGCATTTTTAAAGTCTGTTGGTTTTCCCAGCGCTTTATCTTCAAACCAAACAATGGTATCGCTGGTTATGACTATTTCATTATCAGCAATATTTGTAAACGCAGTCGCTTTAAGTTGAGAAAGATAATCCGTTATTTCAGCTGCTTTAAGCGATTGTGGATATGTTTCTTCAATAGGGCGGACGTCTATTGTGAAATCTATTTCAAGCTCTTCAAAAAACTTTTGTCTTCTTGGAGAGCCGGAAGCAAGGATTATTTGGTATTCTTTTAGTTTTTCACGAAGCATTTTATAACTGATAAATTAAAATAGAACTCACGCCCAAAAACATAATAATTTTTAAGAGCAGCGAAAGAAACCCCATTTTTCTAGGAGTTTCAGCACTAAAACTTTTAATGCAAAAAAACAATAAAGGCGCTAAAATTAGGAACAGAAAATAAAATATTGCCTTTTCATTTTCATATAAATAATTGTACATATAAAAAACAACTCCAGCCACTAACAATATACCGAGAATGAAAACTGTAATCGTAGCTCTTTTTCTTCCTATCGAAATGGGTAAAGTGTTCATTTCATAATTTTTATCTCCGTTTATATCTTGTATATCTTTAACTATCTCTCTTATAAAATTTATTAAAAAAGCAAACAATGAATAATCCAAAATAATGCTGAAAATAACGGATTGTGTACCTTGGTTTTGTTCGGTAATTGCTGGTAACAAATCAAATAAAGGAACAATTATTAAGCTGAATGCCACAATAGCAGATACAATTAAGTTGCCTACAAGTAACACCCCTTTCAAGTATGAAGCATACAAATAAAGCAATGCTGATGTTATTATAAAAAGAGCGGAAAACGCTGGTTTACCAATCATATTGGCAAGATAAAAACCTATTCCCACCCCAATAACATTTAAAATAATATAAAGCCTGTTTGCAGATTGCTCGGTAATTTTTTCCCCGATTAAAACCTTTTCTGGCTTATTAATTTTATCAATATTTACATCATAGATATCATTAATAATATATCCGCCTGCTGCTATACAAACTGTTGATATCACCAAAAGTGCCATCCCAAAGCCATTAAGCGTTATGTCTATACCAAAAGGATGAAAGAGTCCGTACTTTATAATTAATTGGGTGAACGCTATAAAGAGTAGGTTGGGGTAGCGGATAAGTTTGAGATAATGCAAAATGAAATGATAAAATTTAATTGGGTTTGTTTTATAAATTTATTCTTGAAACAATCAATCATACTTGGCGCTAACATTATTGCTAACCATCCATTTTCCTTGAACTTTAAGAACTTGTTCAATAACATCTCGCACACAACCTTTTCCGCCTTTTTTATGAGAAATATATTTTGAAATAGCTTTAATTTCCGGTACTGCATCCTGAGGACAGGTTGGTAAGCCAACAATTTTCATAACCTCGTAATCGGGAAGATCATCGCCCATATATAATGTATTTTCAGCCTTTACATTATGTTTTTGAAAATATTCAGACAAGAACTTTGTTTTATGGTGCGCGCCCAAAAATACATCTTGAATTCCCAAATTTTGAAGGCGAATTCTTACGCCATCATTTGTCCCGCCAGAAATAATACAAATTTTATAACCTTTTTCAACCGCATCTTTTAGGGCGTAGCCGTCTTTTATATTCATCGTGCGGAACATTTCGCCTTGTGTATTTACTTGTATTGTTCCGTCCGTTAGGACGCCATCAATATCAAAAATAAAACAAGTTATATCTTTTAAGTACTGTTTGTAGCTCTTTTCCATTGCAATGTTCAAGTTTTAAGTATTGTTTAGGGGATAAATATATAGCATCTAGACATCGTAAACTTACTCAAGTTCTTTTTGAGTATTTATAATCCCATTAGTCAGTAAGGTATATATTTCTTTGTATTCGGCGCTGTGAAGCAAATGTA
>JBBSOK010000066.1:0-16013 GCA_038259825.1 Flavobacteriales bacterium | reverse complement strand
TTTTCCCAATAGCTACTATATTTTCATCCATATCAAGCTGGTATGGGCGGGCAATTATATTATTACCAAAGGTTTGAAGAACTCCATTTTCTGCAAATTGAGTATCCACTGATCCATTGATATTCAATTTTGTAATAGTGTTTCTACTAAAAACGCCTAAGTCATAAATTATTTGATCATTACTTATAACCTTAATATTTTCAATTTCAGCATTTTCTAAATTAATAGTGCCATCATTACCAAAGCTATTATCCAATAAACCGTTTTGTGTATAGACATTTATATAGCCATACAAAAATTCGGGAGTTTCACGTACTCCAGATATTCCGATTCTGCCGCTGCTTCCTTTATCAAAAGAGGCTAATGTTGGAAAATTTTCAGCATATTCTGTAATTGCTAGACCATTTACTCCAAAAGATAGGTCTGGGCTACCGTCTTGTGCGGTTGATTTTGCAACATTTGAGAAAAATAAAATTATAATTAGTAGTATAAATCTGTTCATAAATAGCTGATTAATTTCTATTTAAGGTAAAATACAAATAAATTGTACACAAATCAATTCTTCAACAATCTCATAACTGAATTTCCTACTCTTAAAAAGTAAACACCGCTTTGTGCCGAACTTAAATCTATTTGGTTTTGTTGTGTTTCCAAATTTCCAATTTGAACAATCTTCCCGCTAGCATCGGTAATTTGGTAGTTGGTATTTTCTGAAATTGAATTGCTTTCAAGAGTGAAGATGCCTGTTGAAGGGTTTGGGAAAATCTTTATTAATGGTGTATTAAATTCTGAAATACCCAACGGACTGTTAGAAAATCGTTGAAGTATAATATTATATGGTTCTCCGTTATACCAAATATCTGCTCCAACAACCAAAAAATTGCCGTCGTTTAGAGTTAAGAAGTGTCCGCTATTTAGCGCGCTATAGTTAGCGTTAAAATTAAAAGAATCATCAATAGTTCCATCAGCAAAATATCTGGAGTAATTCAAAGTTATTCCGCCTTCGAAATCAGAATAAGAAGTTGAGGCAATAAACCTATCATTTTGCTGAATATTTCCTCCAGTAATTCCTAAAATAGAACCACTATTACCAAAACTAGTATCTAGAGTTCCATCGGTATTCATTTTTATTGTTTTCTTTACATAGTTTTCAATATTGTCGTCATAATAGGAACCACCAACCAAAAATTTCCCATTGTTAAAAATAGTGAAGTAAGTGATAAATTCTGGCTCTAGCGGAATAGTCACCTTTCCATCTATACCAAAAGATGTATCTTGTTCCCCGTTTGAAGAGATTTTTAAAATATAGCTTAGGTTAATTTCGTTTTCAAAAAAAGTTACATTTAAATAAATTGAATCTTCGTGTTCTACAAAAGTTGAAACATAAAAATAATTTATATTTCCCAAGCTTTGTGAAAACAATCCGTTAGTTGCAAAAGTTGTATCTAATTGTCCGTTTAAATCATAACTTTTAATTAATAAAATAGGCTCGTTTTCTTCTCTATTAATCCCTAAAACCTTAAAATCACCAATTTCATCATCAATTATTTTTTGTATAAATACTTCATCTGCAAATGGTTGTAAATATCCGTTGTCTGCAAATTCTGTGTCAATCTCACCATTCGGCATAAGCCTTTTAATTACGTAAGCTGAAACTGTTCGGCTTTTAACCAGAATTTTATTATTTGATAGAACTGTAATTCCAATATTACTTTCTTCAGTTCCGTTAGTCCAATATATGCCTTCAACAGCAAAATTTGTATCAACGATTCCATCTTCAAGATATGCGATTATAAAATTGTCAGTACGATTTTCCACAGTATTGTAGACTTCGCCACTAACAATAATTCGATTATCTGGTCCTTGGTCTACACTAGAGATATATTTGATGCCCTCTACACCAATATCAGAAATGACGATACCATTATCCCCATAACTTAAATCAGGACTGCCATCTTGAGCGCTTACTTTTGAAATAAACGTAAAGAAGAATACTAAAAATATTAGAAGCATTTTTTTCATAAATACCTGATTTACTGTTTTAACCATTGAAAAATACAAATAAAATTGATGCAAATAGATTTACTCGAAAATTATCTTTATACTTTTACGATTCAATCTAAATCAAATTATTTAATATTTAAATGCGCTGGACCCTAAAACCAAAACCCGAACAAGATAAAATAACCCAACTTTCAAAAGCCATCGGCGTTTCTGAAATTATGGCGTCTTTATTAATTCAGCGCGGGATTGAAACTTTTGAAGAGGCAGAAGAATTTTTCCGTCCAAGTCTAGAAAATCTGCACGACCCATATTTGATGAAAGATATGGATTTAGCCGTTGCTCGTATTGAAAAAGCAATTGAGAACAACGAAAATATTCTAGTTTTTGGCGATTATGATGTAGACGGAACAACGAGCGTTGCGTTGCTTTCTTCCTATTTAAAAAGTTATTATCCTAATGTTTCAACCTACATTCCAGATAGATATGATGAAGGTTACGGTGTTTCTTATAAAGGAATTGACTATGCACACGACAATGATTTTTCATTAATAATAGCATTAGATTGCGGCATAAAAGCAATTGAAAAAGTTGCATATGCTTCAGCAAAAAATATAGATTTTATTATTTGCGATCATCACCGTCCGGGAAAAGAAATACCAAAAGCGGTCGCCGTTTTAGATCCAAAACGGGAAGATTGTAATTATCCATATAAAGAATTATGCGGTTGTGGCGTTGGCTTTAAATTGATTCAAGCCTTAGCGAAAAACAGAGGCGAGGAAATTGACGATTTACTGCTGTATTTAGATTTGGTTGCAACGGCCATCGGCGCAGACATTGTGCCTATTACTGGCGAAAATAGGATTTTGGCCTATTACGGTTTAAAAGTAATAAATAGCAATCCGCGTACAGGTTTTAAAGCTATTTTGAAGGAAATAAAAAAGGAAACGCTTACCATAACCGATGTTGTTTTTATAATTGCCCCAAGAATAAATGCCGCCGGAAGAATGAAACACGGCAATCACGCAGTTACGTTACTAACGGAAACCGATATTATTTTAGCCACAAAATATGCGGAAGAAATCGAAAAATTTAATAGCGATAGGAGAGAAGCTGACAAAAGCATAACGGTTGAAGCTTTGCAGCAAATAATTGATAATAAAGAAGAAGAACGTTTAACAACTGTTGTTTACAAAGAATCCTGGCATAAAGGTGTTATTGGCATTGTAGCATCGCGCCTAACCGAAACCTATTATCGACCAACCTTAGTTTTCACAAAAAGCGGAGAGAAATTGGCAGCATCGGCAAGATCTGTTAGAGGTTTTGATGTTTATAACGCACTTGAAGGTTGTGCAGAATATATTGAACAATTTGGCGGACATATGTACGCCGCCGGACTCACACTTTTTGAAAAAGATTTTGAAAATTTTAAAGCAGAATTTGAAAAGGTAGTTTCAGAAACCATCGACAAAAACCTTCTTACGCCCGAAATTTTAATAGATGCAGAATTAGAATTAAGCGATCTTACGCCAAAATTTTATCGTATTCTTTCACAGATGGCACCTTTTGGCCCGGGAAATATGACGCCTACTTTTATGAGCAACAATCTAAAAGATACGGGTTGGGGAAAATGCGTTGGTGAAGATAAAACGCATTTACGCGTTACAGTAAAACAAGGCGATTCAGCTCCTTTTGCAGCAATTGGTTTTGGGATGGCAGATAAGCAGGAAATTGCTTGCGGCAAAGTACCTTTTAAAGCTGTTTATAATCTTGATGAAAACAATTGGCAAGGCAATGTAAGCCTCCAATTACGGCTAAAGGATATTCGCGAATAAGCAAGTTAGGCAGTTTTCAGTTGCAGTTTGTAGTAAATAAGTTTACTGAATGTGGGTAATTAATGCTCAATTTGAAATTCTTTCAATTCAAAAATTTCACCATCAAATACGCCGTAGGTGTAGTGCGTTATCCAATCGCCGAGGTTGAAATATGTTGAATTTTCGCCAACTTTAATAGTCATAGATAAATGCCTGTGGCCAAAAATAAAGTAGTCGAAATGCTTTGTTTCAAGTTTTCGTTTGGCGTATAAAGCCAGCCATTCATTTTCTTCGCCTAAAAAATGTTTGTCATCGTCGCCAGAAATCAGCTTATTCTTAACTGAAAGATGTTGCGCCAAACGCACACCAATATCTGGATGTAACCATTTAAACATAAAGTTGAAAAACGGGCTTTGAAAAACCTTTTTCATCCGTTTATAACCAATATCGCCAGGACCTTTGCCATCGCCGTGACCAATAAAAAACTCCTTATTGTTAAAGGTAAAAGCTTTTGGTTCTTTATAAACGGGAATGTTAAGTTCTTCTTCAAAATAGCCCTTCATCCATAAATCGTGGTTGCCAACAAAAAAGTGTATTTGTATTCCGCTATCCTGTAATTCCGCAAGTTTGCCTAAGACGCGAACAAAGCCTTTTGGAACCACTGTTTTATATTCAAACCAAAAATCGAAAAGATCGCCCAACAAAAAAATGGCTGCAGCATCTTCTTTTACAAAATCCAACCACTTTAAAAACTTTTTTTCACGCGGTTTACTTTCGGCCGAAGTAGGCGCGCCCAAGTGATTGTCGCTAGAGAAATATATCTTTTTTCCGTGGGGAATTTGCATTTGGCAAAGGTAGCTAATTGGCTATTAATTATCGTCAGCAAACCATTCTGCATAGCTTGAGGCGGTTTCTTGAAGCCTTAATGAAAATAAACTAATGCTCTTTGGAAGACGTTGCTTAATTTTTTCAGCAAAATCTATAACCATCATTTCACTTGTTGGTTGATAGTTCACCAACAATACGCTGTGTCCTCGTTTTTCAAGTTCGTGCGCCAATTCTACGTGCGGAGTATTTTTATTGAAAACAGTTGCGTGGTCAAAAACATCAACAATCTCTTCTTTTACAATATTCTTGAGGTCGGTAAAATCTATTACCATTCCAAATTTTACATTTGTATTGTCTTCAATCGGATTTCCGATAACGGTTACAGAGAGTTTATAACTATGCCCATGAACATTACGACATTTACCATCATAGCCGTAAAGCGCGTGTCCAGTTTCAAAAGAAAATTGTTTGGTTATTCTTATTTTGCTCATATAAAAATTGTAGATGGTAAAGATACCACGTTTTTATAAGTTGAAGTGAAAAAAGCAAGTTTAGAAAAATTGAAATTTGTTCAATACTATTTATGAAAGAAAATTAAAACTTCCATTTAAAATTATAAGTGTAAAAATGATTTTACCTTTTTTTAAAACGGCTGTAAACCGCTACAATTATTACCAATAATCCAAGTATCAAAAAAAGTCCGGGGCCACCAATAAATTCTATTATTTCCATTTTAATTTTTTAATTAAATATATTAATTTTTAGCTAGTGGCAAGTATTTTATTCTGTATTTTAAAAGTAATGCTACAGCTCTGTACGCTATCCAAACAATAAGCGCCACCCAAACACCTATTAAACCCCAATTTAAATAATCTGAGATTAACAGAAAGGGAATAAAAGCGAATAATGTTGCTCCTAAAAGTACGTTTCGGAGAAAGCCCATTTCTCCAAGTCCTTTAAAGATACTGTCTGTTGTAAAAGCAAGTGCATTAAAGGGCAAGCAAATTAGAACCATAAAAAATACACCTTCAAAAACTGAAAGCACACTTGGATCTTTATTGAAAATACGGCCTAGCGGTTCATAAAAAATAATTCCAACTAAAACTAAAACCGTTGCTACTAACAAATTATAACCACACAACCGTTTTGTTAATATGTAAAGGGATTTAAAATTGCGTTCGCCCAATAGTTTTCCTCCCAAAATATTTCCTGCCGCACCATAACCGTCAAGGAAAAAAGCTGTAAATAACCAAAGCTGTAGTGCAATTGTATGTGCAGCTATAATTTCTTTTCCAAGCGCAGTAGCTTGTCTTGTTGCTAATAATAGTGCGGCATTTAGCGCTATAGACCTTATAAATAGATTGAAACTCATACGTACCAATCTTCCAATTTCAGGATGTAGTGGTAGTCTTAATCGTAATGAAATTTCAGTCTTCTTTAGTATTAAAATTAATGACAGTATTGCCATTATACCTTGCGAAATTAGGCTTGCCCATGCAGCACCTTTTATCGCCATTGGCTCAATAAAACCTGCAATTCCGTAAACCAAAGCAAAGTCCAAAGCAATATTTATTGCTGCACCTGAAGCAGCAATTATCATAGGCCAAAATGTATTTTGAAGCCCGCGAAAAAGTCCAAATATTGCAAACGTGAATAAACTAAGTGGGAAACCCCAAACCCGAATATTGTAATAATCTATGCTGAATGATAGAATGATTCCTTCTGCATTTAAAAACCTAAAAATTTCTTCAACAAAAAAGTACGTTGAAAACAAAACAATAATGCTAAGGATGATATTGAAATATATTGCCTGCGCAGGAAAATTGTTTAGGCTACTTATTTTGCCAGCACCAAGATTTTGCGAAACAATAGCTGAAATTGAACTTCGTGTTTGTCCTAAAATCCAAATAAGAGCCGATAAAAATGACCCGACAATACCAACGGCAGCAAGAGATTCTATTCCAAAATCTTTAATATTTCCAACAACAGCTGCATCTGTTAGTGATAAAACTGGTTCTGCAATTCCGGCAATTATGGCTGGTATTGCCAATTGCTGAATACGAGAAAAAGATATATCTGTTTTTTGAACCATAAATAAGTTGGCAAAAATAACGTAAAGTGAAAAGAAAATCTTAAAAAGAAAGTTAGAACGAGATTACATTTTCAATTATAAAAGTTAATAAATTATTATTTTTATGAAAAAATCTTAAAAGTTAGGCTTATCTGTTATTAAAATTTAATTTTGTCAATTAATTACAACAGTAATACGGTAATAATGAAAAATATTCTTGTCCCTATTGGTTCTTCTTCAAATTCTATTAATAATTTACAATACGGTATTGACTTAGCGGCAGCCTTTGGAGCGAACGTTTATGTTGTATCGGTATTTCAAGAATTTTCGAAGGTGGGCGGATTGTCTAAAGTAAATACGCTACTGAAAGAAGAAACGGAAAATAGATTAAATGACGTGATATCAAAAGTAGATAGTAAAGGTGTTCAAATAATTGCCCATCCAATAAAAGGTGATGTTTTGGAAAATATTAATAGGGTAAATAAACAAATACCTATTGATTTAATGATTTTAGCGCCCAGAAGTAATTCAATAAAAGAAGGTGTGTATTTAGGAAAAACTTCAGGCAAATTATTAAAACAAACCAATATCCCTTTAATAGTTGTGCCCGAAGGTGCAAAATTTACACCTCCAACAAATATCTTAATGGCTTTTAAAAATGGTAATTTTGAGAATGAAGAAACGTTGGATGCTTTAATTAAAATAATTAATAAGTTTGATGCAAAGTTGAATGTTCTTCACGTTGAAACACCGGAAACTACAGAAGAAATGGTTGCCGTTTCTCAAAATTTGGAAAATCTTCAAACAACTTATAAGCGAACCGAAAACGCATCAACATTTCAAGCAGTAATAGAATATTTCCAAACTTTTGAGCCAGACATGATTTGTGTAATTCGCAGACCTAGAGGTTTTTTCAAAAAATTATGGGAGAAGAATGAAATTATGAAAAATGAATTTTACACAAGCAAGCCGCTTTTAGTCTTGCCAATTAATGCTTAAAGCAGAATACTTCAAATAAAAAAACCAAATTCTTAATTTCAGAATTTGGTTTTTTTAAAATTACTTTAAAAAATTCCCGTCTCTGCGGAAATAAAAAAGTGGAGAATATCGGATTCGAACCGATGGCCTCTACACTGCCAGCGTAGCGCTCTAGCCAACTGAGCTAATCCCCCAAATTATTTGATAGGCAGCCAAAAGTAAACAAAATTGTTCAATACCTGCCATTATTTAAAAAATTGGATTGTTAAATGCGTCGCATTTTCTAAATCTTTTGGGAGCTTGTCCATTGTCCACGGATGCGAGGCTCCAAAAACATGATTTGCTTCTTCAATTAATTCTAATTTGCTTTTTGTATTCCAATCATGTAATGCTTTTGCTTCAGACAAAGGTACTGTTTCATCATTTGTGCCGTGAAGTATTAATTGCGGAATGTCTAATTTATTAACTGCACGCTCAATAGTAAAACGTTTTTCGTTCGCTTTAAAATCTGTGTAAAATTGAAATTTATGAGGCATTTGTTGTTTGGTTCTTCCGTTTTCAACATAGGTAATTCCAGTTTCTTTCCATTTTTTAAATTGCTCCGTATCTTCTTTAAAACGTGAGCCAAAATCACTAACGCCCGCCCAAGTGGCTACTTTTTTTATTTTCTGATTTTCCGAAGCATTTATCAAAACCGTTCCGCCCCCGCGACTGTGGCCAATTATATATATTTTGTTGGTGTCTATCTTTTTGTTGAAATTTTCAGTTGTAATAAGACTAATTACTCTGTCCAAATCCTCTTGTTCCAATGAAAAATTATTTTCTGAAAACGCCTCCAAATCAGGAAAATCTATGGGCTCAGAAATTGTACCACCATTATGTGAAAAGTTGAACTTTAAAAAATAAAATCCGGCTTTTGCAAAAGCTTCAGCAACTAAATGCCAAGCACCCCAATCTTTGAACCCTTTATAGCCGTGGCAAAAGATTACGATTGGTAAATTTGTGGCATTTTCATCATAATACTCATCATAAACAATAGATCGTTTTCCAACATTTTTTAGAACTAGGTTTTTACGTATTTTCATATTTTAAAGTGCTTTTTCAATAAATGGAATTTTCTGGCTACAAATTTCAATAATTAAACTTTTCAATTTTATTAAATAGGTATTCAAAGTTTCTTGGGTAATGGCTTGTTCGCCATTTTTTGAATCTACTTTCGATGTAAAGGGTAAAAATCCGTTTGCCAAGTTTTTAAAGGAAATGATTCCTGCATTTATAGGCAAAGCGCTTCCGCTTTTTGAAGCCATAAGCGCATATGCTAAAACTTGGATTATCTTGCTGTATTTGTAGTCCAACGTAATATCTTCCCAACTTGTAACAACTAATTCTGTTTGTTTTACTGTACCCGTTTTGTAATCTATAATGCGCAATTGGCCATTATAAAAATCGACCCTGTCAACTTTACCTCTAATTTTTACTGGAAAAGGTAGTTCTTCAATTTCAATATTCGTTTCAAGATCTTTTTCAAGTTGAACGAGTTTAATTGAATTTCCGGCCGAAATATCATTTATTTCAAAATCTATAAAATTGCTGATGTATCTTTTTGCAACTTCAAAAATCAGAAGATTTTTCCCAGTTTCGGTGCTTCCTGCTTTGAAGGTTTTTTTGAATTGAAAATCTACTTCTGCCGTAATTAATTTTTTTGCCTCTTTCAATTTTTCAACCGAAATGGTTTCATTTAAAAAAGGTTTGTATAAATTTTCGAGACTATCGTGGATAATTGTTCCAATAGTGTTGGCAGCAACGGTTTCTTCAATTTCGTTTGCATCACGGATACCTAAAACTTTTTGATAATAAAATTCAATTGGATTTCGAATATAACTTGTTAAGGATGAAGGTGAAAACCCAGAGACGGCAATTTCTTGAATGCGCTCCATTATTGAATCTGTTTTTGTAATTTCCGTTAGCCCTGTTTTCGGTAAAGTTACTTTTGGAGAAAGCACCTTTTTTGTTATGTTGTGGTTTGGTAGCGCATCTATCTCTAACTGAAAGATGAATCTGCTTTTTTCGCCACTATTCATGCCTTCGCTAAAATTGTTGTAGAGTAAATGGATATTTTCGGCGCGTTGCAAAATGTGATAAAAGTGATAGGTATAGATGGCATCCTTTTCTGTGAACTGAGGAAGTCCAAATTGTGTCTTTAAATCATACGTTATATAGGATGCATTGCTTTTTCCTGATGGAAAAATGCCTTCATTAACGGATGCAATTATCACGTTTTTAAAATCTAAAACTCTTGTTTCTAATACGCCCATAATTTGCAAACCATTAAAAGCGTCGCCTTCAAAATCCAATGTTGTAGTTGCAGAAACTTCTTGAAACATTTTTGAAACTGATTTTATGTTTTTAAGGTGTCCAAATTTGCTTTCTAAACCTAAAATTTCCTCAAAAACGCCGTGTAATTTAAAATGGGTTACGTTTTCAATTTCGGTTAAGGTCTGCTTTTTCTTTAGGCTTATAATTATCTGTATGCAGTTTTGTAACGCATTTTTAGCATTATTGTGCCAATTCCCAAATAGTAATTCTATTGTTTTTTTAGAATTATTTACAGCTGTTTCAATAAGCGATTGAAAATTGACATAGGTATTATTATTTTCAACAAATGCGGCCATTATTTGTTTTGAATCTTGCAGTAACAAGTCGCTAATTGGATGAGATAATAAGGCAATTATATCCTTGTAGTAAAAGCGTCCAGTATAATTTTGATGTAGTTGAAGTAATTTATCAAAGAAATGCGTCGTGGAAAAACTTTTAAGTGAAACGCCCATTGTTATATTTACTTGTTTCACATTTTCTGGAAGCGAATTAAGTACGGGTGTTAACAGATTTTCATCACCTAAAACAACAGCGGTTTCATTTAACTGTTTTTCGGATAAAGTTGAAAGTATTTCTCCAATATATTTGGCTTGTCCAATGTTTTTGGACACTTCAATAATTTCAATATTTTTAGGATCTGAATAATTGGAACTTAAAAGATTAGGTTTGTAGTTTTTCCAGCTCTTTAAATATCTACGAAGAAAAAGAGAAACACTGTGTTGAGTATCTTCATAAAAATACGAATCTATATCCCAAATAACTTCGGAATTACCTGTTTCCAACAATTCTTGGATTATCGTTTGCTCTGCATTATTTAGAGCGTTAAAACCAATAAAAATATGATTTGTAGTTGGGTTCGATGCAATGTAATGCTCAATATTGTTGGCTGCTGATTTATATACCATCCCCTGATAACCTATTTCTAAATTTGCAAGCTGATTATTCAGTTTTTCGTATAAAGGATAAAGACTATTCCAAAATGCGAGATACTCTTTTATCAATGTGGTATGAGTAGATTGAAGATACCAATGCTCCAAATCTTTAATATCACTCAAATAGTCGAAAAACTTTTTGGGATCTATAAGATATCTGTCTATTTCATTAAAGTCTGAAAGTAAAGTAGTGGCCCAAGTTGAGAACGTTTCAAAGGTTTCAGTATTGGAATTCTCCACTATTGAAAGGTGGGCGTTGTAAGCTCGATATAGAAATTCTGTGTTGTCTATAATAGCCAAGCCAGAAACGAGCTCTATAAAGTCTTCTATACTTATTATGGATGGAGCGAAAGACGTATTTTTAGCATTAACGCGTAATTCCTGTTTCAGAAATGCACCTGCGCGTTTGCTAGGTAATACTATTGTTAAAGTTGAAAGATCTTCATACTTTAAATTTAGATGGGCAAGGGCTTGTTGTAAGAATGATTGCATTGCCTAAAAATAAGAAACGCCCCCGAATTTCGGAGGCGTTTCTAAATTATTTGTGAAAACTATTTGCTGAAATTATTTCTTTAAAGAAATTTCAACACGTCTGTTTTGTTGTCTACCTGCTTTAGTAGCGTTAGTTGCAATAGGCTTAGTTTCACCATAACCAATTGAAGACAATCTACTACCGTCCATACCAATTGTAGTTAAGTAATCTCTAACAGATGCAGCTCTGTCATCAGAAAGTTTCTGGTTAAGCGCATCGCTACCTTGGCTATCTGTGTGACCTTCAATTACGAAGTTTTCAGCTTTGTATTCTTTCATAATATCTACAATGTTCTGTAAAGTAGCATAAGACTCTTTACGGATCGTTGCTTTTCCAAGATCGAACAAGATAGTTTTTGAGTAGTCATTTAATTGCTTAATAACTTCTAATGAAACTTCTGGACAACCTTTGTTAGCTACAGTACCTTTAACATCTGGACAGTTATCATCTTTATCTAATACACCATCACCATCTCTATCTTTGTAAGGACAACCATTGTTAGCTTTAGGACCAGCTTCGTTAGGACACTCATCTTGAGCATCAGCTATACCATCACCGTCAGCATCTGGACAACCATTAAGAGCTGCAAGACCTGCTACTGTAGGACAAGCATCTTGTGGATCTGCAATACCGTCACCATCTGTATCAGGACAGCCATTAAATTCAGCTAAACCTGCAGTGTTAGGACACGCATCTTTTCTATCTTCGATACCATCACCGTCAGAATCTGGACAACCATTAAATTCTGGAAGACCTGGAGTTTCTGGACACTCATCATCTTTATCATAAATACCATCGCCGTCAGTATCTTTTCCACCAAATTGGAAAACTACGCCAGCTGAATGTTGGAAGTGATTAACTCCATAATCATCTTCGAATGCTTGCTTGTAAACAGATTGTAAGTTAAGTGCTAAACTTTCGCTAAACCAGATTTTTAAACCTGCAGTTCCGTTAGCAGTACCAAATCCAATATCATCAACCCAAGTGTAACCACCACCAATACCTACGTAAGGAGCAGCCCAACCACCTGGACCATTTAACAAGTCTCTAAGGTTGTATTTAATTTCACCATCTGCACCATAATAGGTAAGATCGTCAACACGTACATCACCTAATTTATCTAACCTGTTAATTGTACCAGTTGCAGAAAATACAAATCCACTACCAATGTAACGGCTTATACTTAATTTAGATACAGAAGGAAGAATGTTCCAGTGATCGTTAGCGTTAAAATATTCGTCAAAAATGCTTTCGCCTCTAGTAGCGTTTGATAGTCTTCCTTTGTCAGATTCGCCAACTGGGAAAACGTCAACAGCATTTACACCAACCTCGATTGCCCAAGGGTGGTTAGAGTCTTGTGCGTTTGCTACACCAAGTCCAAGAACTAAGAAGGCAGCAACTAAAAAACTGTTAAGATGTTTCATATTGATTGTTTAATTTTAAGTGTTAATTAATGGCAAAAGTAAGTTGTTAGATTTAATATACAAAAGCAAATCTATTAAATTTTTATTAATAGGCATCGTATTTAGCCGTAAAATAGGTGGCTAAGCAATAATTTTTATTTTAGAACGTTTAACTGCCTGCCA
Organism: Flavobacteriales bacterium; assembly: GCA_038259825.1. Lineage (GTDB taxonomy): Bacteria > Bacteroidota > Bacteroidia > Flavobacteriales > Flavobacteriaceae > JBBSOK01. Next base: position 2,895 of record JBBSOK010000066.1, on the reverse strand, counting down.
ACTTTTGTAAAAGCATTAATAGCTTTATCTAAATGTTCAACAGTGTGTGCAGCAGATAATTGTACACGAATTCTAGCCTTATCCCTTGGTACTACTGGAAAAAAGAATCCTATCACATATATTCCCTCCTCTAAAAGTTTGTCTGCCATATTTTGAGCGAGCTTTGCATCATATAACATTACTGGAACGATTGCGCTATCACCATCAATAATATCAAAGCCTGCTTTTTTCATTCCTTTTTTGAAATATTCGGTATTTTTTTGAAGAGTATCTCTTAATTTGGTGTCATTAGATAACATTTCGAAGACTTTTATACATCCTCCAACGATAGCTGGCGCTAAACTATTTGAAAATAAATATGGTCTTGAGCGCTGTCTAAGCAATTCAATAATTTCTTTTTTACCTGTTGTATAACCACCCATTGCTCCGCCTAAAGCTTTACCTAAAGTTCCGGTTATTATATCAATCCTACCCATCACGCCTTTTTCCTCAAGCGTTCCGCGCCCAGTTTCGCCTATAAAACCTGTTGCGTGACATTCATCAATCATTACCATTGCGTCATATTTATCTGCTAAATCGCAAATTTTGTCTAAAGGTGCAACCAATCCGTCCATGGAAAAAACGCCGTCAGTCACAATTATTTTAAAACGTGCTTCGTCTTTATTAGCTTGTATAAGCTGCTTCTCTAGATCTTCCATATTGCTATTTTCGTATCTGTAACGCTTAGCTTTACAAAGCCGAACACCATCTATAATAGAGGCATGGTTCAATGAATCACTAATTATTGCATCTTCTGCACCTAATAATGGTTCAAAAACTCCACCATTTGCATCAAAGGCTGCTGCGTATAAAATTGTATCTTCTGTTTTATAAAATTCAGCAATCTTTTCTTCCAAGGTTTTGTGAATATCTTGTGTACCACAAATAAAACGAACTGAAGAAACACCAAAACCGTGAGTGTCCAAAGTGTCTTTTGCTGCTTGAATAACTTCGGGATTATTTGAAAGTCCCAAATAATTGTTGGCACAAAAATTTATAACTTCTTGTCCTGTAGATATTTTTATTACAGCATCTTGAGAAGATGTTATAATTCGCTCCTTTTTATAAAGGCCGTTTTCTTTTATTTCTTCAATTTCATTTTGAAGGTGCTCTTTAATCTTTCCGTACATAGTTTAATTTTTTGTGCTGCAAATTTAAACTTTATTTATTACAATCTTTTCTTCTTGAGTGTAGACTATCAATTTTGAAGCAATGCTAAAGCCCATTTCTAAAAGCGCTGCCGCATATTCGTTTATTTGATTTTCGTGTTTTTCTGTTGGATTGCCCGTTTTGTAATCTACAACTGTAACAGAATTATCTTTATGAACATTCAACCTATCGGGCCGCAACATTTTTCCTTTAGCCGTTATTATGTCTTTTTCTACATATATAATGTCATCACTCGTAAAAAGATGATTCAAATCTTTATGATTTACTATAGCGTTTATAGAGCCACTCACAATTTCAAGATTCTCAGGTGAAGTATTTCCACGATTTTTTTCATTTTCCAAAATCCTTTCAATATCTTCAACTTTTTTAATATGTTGAAGTGTATTGTGCGTTAGGTCTCCCAAATACAATGCTTTTTCCCTGTCGGTATTCCATAAACTTGCTTCCCGACTTGCAATTTTTAAAGTGTGGTTTTCTTTTGAAGTAGAAATAAATTTTGAAATAACAACATTTGCTTCCTTTGAAGGTTTTTTAGAATCATATTTTTTGAAAGTTCCAAACTCAAAAATAAATTGATCATTTTGCCACTTATCAACACTTTGAAGAAAAAGCATAAAAAGCTGATTAAAATTACCAGGCAAATCTTTCGGCGCTTTTGGCATTTCAGAAAAAACATATAATTGGTCCACCGCACGGGTTAAGGTTACATAAAGTATATTAATATTATCCAGTTCCAAAGTTTCCCTAAATTCTGAATGCATCATTGCGCCTGTCTCACCAAAATCTGCAAGAGACTGGTTATAACTTATATGCGCCTCATCAAATTTCTCGATTGGCTCTTCCAGCGGATACCAAACTTTTGTTCCTCTGTCTTTATAAATATCAACATCTGCAAATGGGAATATTACAATTGGAAACTCCAATCCTTTAGATTTGTGGATGGTCATTATTTGCACTGCATTAATACCTTCACTTACCGCAATTGAGGCTCTTTCGCGCTTACTTTCCCAATATTCAAGAAAACCTAATTTGTCTACACCTTTTTGTTTTTCAAAATCATAAACAACATCTAAAAACCCGACAATGTATGCATCTGCGTCCTCTTCAAGATTAAAATTTCGGATAAAATATTCACAGCTTTCATATAAAGAGAGGCTTTTTAATTCGTTTATGCTGAGGTGAATATTGTATTCCAGTAATTCCTGAGTAAATTTAGTTTCACTATAGTTTAAAATTCTTTTCAGAAATAAATACTTTTCTTCCGAAATAGAAAACCTATCATATAATAAGGACAAAAGTTGAACCTTAATTTCAGGATTATCAAAGTTGATGGTTGCCGATAATGCCGAAACCAAAAGTTGCACTTTCGAAGAATTTTGAAGCAATAAGGTTTCCGAAGAAATTACCATAATATCTGCTTCCATTAAAGAAACGCCAAGATTTATTCCGTCAATTCTGCTTCGGGTTAAAATGCAGATATCCTTGGCTGAATAGCCATTTGCCTGGCAATTTTTAATTGTTTCTATAACCAACTCGGCATAAGCCGCGTTTTGTTCTTCTTTTTTATCCTTTTCAATAAATTGAAATTTTACATATCCATCTTCTTTTGCATTTGTCTTTTGTTTGTTTCCTCGCTCATATAATTCCTGATGAACTGGATTTCCGAAGTATTTTGAAACAAAGCTG